>NZ_JBFAKG010000008.1:0-147488 GCF_040655595.1 Saccharopolyspora sp. NPDC050389 | reverse complement strand
CCGCCCCTCGCGTGCCTCGGGGGGCGTCTCTTTTACGCCCAAAAGCCGCACCTGCATGGGGTGTAGCGCGGCTTTTCGGCGCGAAATCGCCGCTCTCCACGTTCCGGGACGCAGTACCGCCGAGAAACCCATCGGGCGGGTTTCGGCGGTTCGAGATCAGCGTTCGAGGGATGGGTCGCCGCTGCCGAGCGGGCGGGTGTCGGCCGGTTGCCGGGGATTGACCGGGAGGTCGTCGGGCTTCAGGCAGCCGCCGATCAGCTCCACCACGCCGTCGTGCGAACGGTAGGAGCCCGGCTCGTCGCAGCCGGACTCGAGCACCGCGAACACCGCGGCGCCAGATAGGGCCGCCGCCATGGCAATGCCGGTGACCAGCGGGAACGCGCTGTTCATAGGGGTCAGCCGCGTCATGCTTCCTCCTATGTGTGACCCCGGCACCAACGTCGGACGAGCGCGACACCGGGGGCGGTGTTCACGAATGCTCGATGACCGCGCAATGCCCCCTCCGCGACAGCTTGCCCCGCACAGCCGTCGTCGGCTGCCAAGCCTTCCTCGCGGTGCGATCCGGGTGACCGGCCGCTCGTTCGAGGGTACCGAAAGTGTCGCAGGTGGCCCGCGTTGCGCGGTGGCACGATTGGCGAATGCGGCTGGTCGATCTGGACCGAATCCGCGACGCCGGCGAGCAGCTCGCCGGGATCGCGCGGCGCACGCCGCTTGAACACTCCCGGGTGCTCGGCGAGCACTGCGGCGGCGAAGTCTTCCTGAAGTGCGAAAACCTCCAGCGCACCGGCTCGTTCAAGCTCCGCGGCGCCTACGTGCGGCTGCTGGCGTTGGACGAGGCGCGCCGTGCCGCCGGGGTCGTCGCGGCGAGCGCCGGTAATCACGCGCAGGGCGTCGCGCTCGCGGCGTCGCTGCTCGGCATCCACGCCACGGTGTTCATGCCCGTGCGCGTACCGCTGCCGAAGCTCGCGGCCACCAAGTCCTACGGCGCAGACGTCCGGCTGCACGGCGCGGTGCTGGAGGAAACGCTCGCCGCGGCGCGGGAGTACGCCCAGCAGACCGGGGCGGAGTTCATCCACCCCTACGACCATCCCGACATCGTCGCCGGTCAGGGCACCGTCGGGCTGGAGATCCTGGCGCAGCTGCCGGAGGTCCGCAGCATCGTGGTGCCCACCGGGGGCGGCGGGCTGGTCGCGGGCATCGCCGCGGCGGTGAAGGCCGAGCATCCGCACGTCAAGGTGCTCGCGGTGCAGGCCGAGCAGGCCGCGGCGTGGCCGGTTTCGCTGGCGGCGGGCAAACCGGTGCGGCTGGCCGAAACCCAGACGATGGCCGATGGGATCGCGGTCGGCGAGCCCGGCCCGGTGACGTTCGCGCACGTCGCGGAGCTGGTCGACGGGGTGCTGACGGTCAGCGAGGAGGCCCTGTCCAAGGCCCTGCTGTTGTGCCTGGAGCGGGCGAAGCTGGTGGCCGAGCCCGCCGGCGTCGCCTCGGTCGCGGCGTTGCTGGAGCACCCCGAGCAGGTCAGGTCGCCGACGGTGGCGGTGCTCTCCGGCGGCAACATCGACCCGCTGCTGCTGCTCCAGCTGATCCAGCACGGCATGGGCTCGGCGGGCCGCTACCTGTCGCTGCGGGTGCGGCTGCCGGATCGGCCCGGCTCGCTGGCCGGCCTGCTGGCGAAGCTGGGCGAGCTGTCTGCGAACGTGCTCGACATCGAGCACTCCCGGATCTCCGGGGCGCTGGCGCTGGGCGAAGTGGACGTGGAGATCTCCCTGGAAACCCGCGGCCCCGAGCATCGCCACTACGTGGTCGAAGAACTCGGGGCCGCGGGATTCACCGTCATCGCCGAAGGCTGACTACGGACTCGTGAGTGTTTTGGATCGCTATAGCGCTCCAAAACACTCACGAGTCATGGCTTGCGATCAAAGATTTCCGCGGCGTTCCTGTTCGCGTTCGATCGCTTCGAAGAGCGCCTTGAAGTTGCCCTTTCCGAAGCCGAGCGAACCGTGCCTCTCGATCAGCTCGTAGAACACCGTCGGCCGGTCGCCGATCGGCTTCGTGAAGATTTGCAGCAGGTACCCGTCCTCGTCGCGGTCGACCAGGATTCCGTTCTCCTTCAGCGTCTCGATCGGCACCCGCACCTCGCCGATCCGCGCCCGCAGTTCCGGGTCGTCGTAGTAGGAGTCCGGGGTGTTCAGGAACTCCACGCCCGCGGCCCGCATCGCGGTGACGGTCTTGATGATGTCGCCGGTGGCCAACGCGATGTGCTGGCAACCCGAGTCCCGGTAGAACTCCAGGTACTCGTCGATCTGCGACTTCTTCTTTCCGACGGCCGGCTCGTTGAGCGGGAACTTGACGCGGTGGTTGCCGTTGGCCACCACCTTGCTCATCAGCGCCGAGTATTCGGTGGCGATGTCGTCGCCGACGAATTCGGCCATGTTCACGAAGCCCATGACCCGGTTGTAGAACTCGACCCAGTGGTCCATCTGACCGAGCTCGACGTTGCCGACGCAGTGGTCCACGGCCTGGAACAGCCTCTTGGGCGCGCCGGCGGGCTTGACGTAGGTGCCCTGCCGCGCGACGTATCCGGGCAGGTAGGGGCCGGTGTAGCGGCTGCGGTCGAGCAGCGTGTGCCGGGTCTCGCCGTAGGTGGCGATCGCGGCCGTCCGGATCGTGCCGTGCTCGTCGGACACGTCGTGCGGTTCTTCGAGCACCGTGGCGCCCTGGGCGCGGGCGTGCTCGACGCACTTGTCGACGTCGAGCACCTCCATCGCCAGGTCCACCACGCCGTCGCCGTGCCGGCGGTGGTGGTCGGCGAGCGGGCTTTCCGGGTCCACCGCGCCCTTCAGCACGAACCGGGCCGACCCGGACTTCAACACGTAGGCCTTGTGGTCCCGGTTGCCGTGCTCTGGACCGGAGTACGCGACCACCTCCATGCCGAACGCGACCTGGTAGAACAGCGCGCTCTGGGTGGCGTTGCCGACGACGAACACCACTGCGTCGAGCGACTTGACCGGGAACGGGTCCTTCGAATCGTCGTGTTCGACGAGGCCGACGAGGCGCTGCATCTGGTCGAACGTGACGTCGTCGAGCTGCTCGGTCTGGCTGCCGTGGTTGACGGTGCCGGTCACGATGTCCTCCCGTTGTTCGCCGAAGCGGTGACGAGGCTCAGCGTGCGCCGGGCAGGTCATCCTGAGCAACACTCGTTGATTTCGCTGCGCAACCTGACCAGTATTTGATCCGAACCGCTGGCTGGATTGGTCAACCTGAACAAGGGGTGTGACATGGCTCCCAATGCCGAGGGCCTGGACGCGTTGGACGCCAGGCTGCTGCTGTTGCTGTCCGACGAGCCGCGCCTCGGGGTGCTGGAGTGCTCGCGCCGGCTCGGCGTGGCGCGCGGCACCGTGCAGGCGCGGATGGATCGGCTGGTGCAGCGCGGCGTCCTGCTGGGCTTCCCGCCGGAGCTCGACCTGGCGGCGATGGGCTACGGCCTGACCGCCTTCGCGGTGCTGGAGATCGCGCAGGGGCACCGGGGCCTGGTGGCCGATCAGCTGGCGGCGATCGACGAGGTGTGCGAGGTACACGCGACGACGGGGCAGGGGGATCTGTTCGTGCGGATGGTCGCTCGCTCCAATGCCGACCTGCAGCGGGTCATCGACGAGATCGTCGGGGTTACCGGGGTGCGGCGCACCTCGACCTCGATCGCCCTGTCCACGCCGGTCCCGCCGCGCGTCCGCCCGCTGCTGGAGAGGCTGGCCGCCAACGGAGATCAATAAAAACTGCGGGCACCAGGAGTGCCCGCAGTTCCAATGTCAACCCTTCAACGGGTCTTTTCTTTGTCTTTGAAGCGGCGCAGCCGCTTAGCCCACCTACGCAGCTTGCTCCGCCGCGGGTTCTCAGACGTCGTCTGGCGAGGACAGCCCCGATGCCGCGTATTGGTCATACGTAAGTCGGGGATCCCACAGTCCAGACGGCGTCTGAGGTTCCGCTACCCGCACCGCCACGCAAAACGAGCCGTGCATACTCTTGAGCTCAGCCGGCGAACGGCTCGGCCTTGACCAGGGTCACCGTCATGGTGCCGCCGTTGGGGAGCTCGTACTCCCGGGTCTCGCCCTCCTTGGCGTCCAGCAGCGCGCGGCCCAGCGGCGAGTTCGGGGAGTAGACCTCCAGCTCGCCGTGCGCGCCCTCCTCGCGGGTGGCCAGCAGGAACTGCTCGGTCTCGTCCTCGCCGTCGTAGCGGACCGTCAGCACCGAGCCGGGCCGGGCGATGCCGGACTCGGTGGGCACGTCGCCGACCTTGGCGGTGCGCAACAGTTCCTGCAGCTGGCGAATGCGGGCCTCGATCTGCCCCTGCTCCTCGCGAGCGGCGTGGTAGCCGCCGTTCTCCCGCAGGTCGCCTTCCTCGCGGGCCTCGTTGATCTTCGCGGCGATCGCCGGGCGGTTGGCCACGAGCTCGTCCAGCTCTCCCTTGAGCCGGTCGTAAGCATCCTGGGTCAGCCAGGTCACCTGGGTCTCGCTCACGGTCACCACTCCTCGTCGACTGCGGCCCGCGTTTTCCCACGGGCGAATTGCATTTCCGCGCCTTTAATTTCTCGGCCGATGGCCAAGTAACGGAAAAACACGGCCCGCGCGGGACCGTGCTGAAGTCGACAATAGCACGAAGCACCACACCCCGGGCTGGGATTTTCCCAGCACCCGGCGTGGTACGCCGGTGTTCACCCAGTTGGCCGTAGGTGGGTGGACAAATATTCAGGAACGTTGTAAGTGCAGCCGTACACCTCCCCGATGGTCGCTCGGGCGGAGGTCCGCAGCACAGTCTCCTGCCTGGTGATGCCGTCCGCAGGTTGGACCAGAACTTCTTTGCGACCGACTTCCTCACCGGATTCGGCGCGGGCGCGCACGACGCAGTCGGCGGGCCGCTGCGGCTCGTCGCGCTGGACCTCGAGAACGATCTTCACGGAGTGGTCGTCGAGCACTTCGTGCGCGATCTGCTTGCCCTGGATCGGCGTGCTGCCGAGGTTGCGATAGCCCACGATCGCCACGCCCACCAGGGCGACCAGCACGACCGAGATCAGCACCCAGCGGAGGGCCGGGCGCGGGCGCGTGCGGGCACGCGATCCGTACCGGTCCTGCGGGATCTGCTGGTTCGTCACCGGGCTGGACGGCCTTTCGCCTTCGGGCTTCGCCACCGCCCGCGGACGGGTGATGCGGGGGCTGGCGCCGAGCAGGTCGGGCCCACCGGGAACAATGGGACCCGACATCCACGTTAAGTATCCCTGGGGTGTCCCGCGGCCTGTCAGCGGGGCCGCGTTCATGAGAGATGCTTGCAAAAGCGGGAGGGGATTACCCGGCGATGGCGGACAAGCTGCGGCTGATGACGGTGCACGCGCACCCGGATGACGAGTCCAGCAAGGGTGCCGCGACGACCGCGCGCTACGTGGCGGACGGGCACGAAGTGATGGTTGTCACCTGCACCGGCGGTGAGGCGGGCAGCATCCTCAACCCGGCCATGGACCGGCCGGAGGTCGTCGAGAACCTGACGGAGGTCCGCCGCGCGGAGATGGCCGAGGCGGCCAAGATCCTCGGGGTGCAGCACCAGTGGCTGGGCTTCGTCGACTCCGGGCTGCCGGAGGGCGACCCGCTGCCTCCGCTGCCGGATGGCGTCTTCGCCACCGTGCCGATGGAGGTCTCGACCCGCGAGCTGGTCAAGGTGGTGCGGGAGTTCCGCCCGCACGTGGTGATCACCTACGACGAGAACGGCGGCTACCCGCACCCGGACCACATCCGGTGCCACGAGATCTCGGTGGCGGCCTTCGACGCGGCCGGCGACCCCGACCTGTACCAGGACGCGGGCGAACCGTGGCAGCCGTTGAAGCTGTACTACTCGCACGGCTTCTCCCGCAAGCGCATGCAGCTGTTCCACGAGGCGCTGCTGGCCGGGGGCATGGAATCGCCGTACGGCGAGTGGCTGGCCAAGTGGGATTCGACCCGCCCGGATCCGGATGAGCGGGTCACCACGCGGGTCGAGTGCGGGGAGTACTTCGAGCAGCGCGACGAGGCGCTGCGCGCCCACGCGACCCAGATCGACCCGACCAGCCGCTGGTTCGCGGTCCCGCTCGACATCCAGCGCGAGCTGTGGCCGACCGAGGACTACGAACTGGTGCGCTCGCTGGTCGACACCACGTTGCCGGAGGACGACCTGTTCTCCGGCGTGCAGGAGAAGGTGTGCGCATGAGTGCCTCCGAAGCGGTCACCTACGTGCTCGCGCAGACACCGGTTCCCGTGACGCCGGACCCGGGTGGCCAGGGCGAGGACTTCGGCAAGTCCTCCCCGGTGGGCCTGGTGCTGCTGGTGGTGTTCGCCATCGCGGTGGTGTTCCTGATTCGCTCGATGACCAAGCACCTGAAGAAGGTGCCGGTGGTCTTCGACGAGCAGAAGGCCGCGGCAGCGGCGCCGGCGAGGGTGAAGCGAGCCGAAGCGGAGCCGGAACCCGAAGCTGAGCGGAGCGAGGCGAAGCCCGGGAAGGGCGAAGCGCCCTAGCGGGGCGAAGCAGGAGCGGGGCCATCCGGCGTGCCGGATGGCCCCGACTGCTTTCCGGGTCAGGTTTCCAGCGGATGCGGGAGCCAGGCGATGCGGAGGCTGGTGTCGGCTCCGATCCTCCGGTCCAGGCGTGCCTCACCTGCGTCGCGGGGCCGCTCGCCGAGGCCGCCGGCGCCCCACGAGACGCCGGGCGCGTCCTTCAGGATCAGTCGGTACGCGTCGTAGCTGAGCCTTGAGACGATGTGGTCCCGGTTTCGTTCGAGGTCGGCGTTGTAGGCGAGGACGACGTGGAGGCCGATCTTCTCGGCGTGCGGCAGCAATTCGTCCAGGCCGCACAGCATGTTCAAGCCCTCCTCGGGGCGCACCAAGTCGAAGTCGTCCACCACGAGGAACGCCTTCGGCCCGACCCACGACTTGGGTTTGCCATCCGCATCCGGAAGTCGTTTGCGCAGCGCTGCGGTGAAGTCCTTCAGGTCGCTCCTCGCCTGGCTCGCTTCTCGCACGTAGGACAGGGTGTGGCTGTCGGGCAGCAGGGCGTGGTGGTGGTCGCGCCGGTAGTCGACCACCAGCGCCATGGCTTCCTTCACCGGATACGCCGCGATCCCGCGCAGCACGTTGCGGATCACCGTGCTCTTGCCGGATTCGCGTCCACCCGCGATCAGCACGTGGCGGTGGCGGTCGCCGTTCAGCGTCAGGATGACGGGGTCGCCGTGGCCGTCGATGCCGATGGGGATGGCGTCCGGTTCGGCCTCGGGGAGTTCGTCGTAGCCGACGAGCTCCGGTGGGCGGCGCAGTTGGGCAGGTCGGTCGCCGGGGCATGACTTGCCGATGAGCTGGACGACCTCGCGGGTCTTCGCGGCGAGGTCGTCGGGCAGTCCTTGTTCGAGGTGGCTCGGCAGTTCGTTGCCAAGCACGGGAATGTTGATGGCACAGCGGAGTCCGCCGTGGAGGCCTGTGCCCGGCTTGTCCTGCGGGACGGAGTCGGCGTGCTCGGCGGAGATCAGGGAGTCCCCCGGGTCCGCCAGCCGCAGCTCGACGCGGCCGCCCGCGAGGTCGCGCAGTTCGCGGGGCAGGTCGTCCCAGCGGTTGGCCGTGACGACCACGTGGATGCCGTAGGACAGGCCGCGCCGGGCGAGGCGCAGGGCCCGATCGGCGAGGCCGGGGTGCTGGTGCACCTCGGGCCAGCCGTCGACGACGAGGAAGTGGTCGGTCGCGACCTCGCCGAGCGGTTCTTCCTGGCGGCGCCGGCGGAACTCGTCGACCGAGTCGATGCCGTGCTGCGCGAAGGACTTCTCCCGCTTGGCAAGCAGTGTTTCGAGCTCTTCGACGGCCAGCGCCACGAAGTCCGAGTCGTGGCTGCCGGTCACGACCCTGGTGTGCGGCAGGTCGCGCAGCGGCGCGAGCCCGCCGCCGCCGAAGTCCAGGCAGTGGAACCGGACTTCGGCTGGGGTGTGAGTGAGCGCCAGCGCCAGCAGGGTCGTCCGCACGGCAGTCGACTTCCCGCTGCGCGGGCGACCGACGATCGCGACGTTGCCGTCCGAGCCGGCGAAGTCCAGCAGCAGCGGGTCGTGCCGGTGGTGGAAAGGGTTGTCGAGGACGCCGATGGGAACGCTCAGCGGGGTTTCCGGCTTGGCGTTGAAGCCCCGTTCCTCAGTGACCTCTAGCGCCAGGTCGATTCCGGCTGGTGGTTCGCCCGGCGGCGGCAGGATGAGCTGGCGGGCCGGCGGGCCCTGCCCCCGCACCCGCTCGGCGAAGATCTGGGGGATGGTCTGGAAGTAGTCGCCTTGCGGAGTCCCGTGCGGCAGGTCGGTGTAGGCGGCGCGGAAGCGGATCGGCTCTTGGCGCGGGCGAGCCAGATAGCCGTTGCCCGGGGCATCCGGCAGGTCGCGGGCCCGGCCGATGAGCTTGACCGAGTCCGCTTCGCTGGTCCGCAGCGCGATTCGGGTCGCGGTTGCTCTCGTGAGCTCCGGGATCTGTTCCGCCGAGGTCGCGGTGTACACCAGCTTGATCCCGGAGCGCCGGTGGCGGACCAGCCGGTCGATGGTCTCGGCGAATCCGGGCCGGTCGCGCAGGACGCCGGGCAGGTCGTCGATCGCGACCAGCAGCATCGGCATCGGCTCGGCATCGGATTCCGGCTGGAGGCGCTCGTAATCGGCGAAGTTCCCGACCGACAGGTGATCGAACTGCTCGACCTGCCAGGCGAGCACGCCGACTAGGGCATCGTCGAGCCGTCGGCCGGTGAGGTCGTTCGAGAGCATCGGTGCGGCCAGCGCGGTGTGCGGGATCTCGTAGAGCGAGCGCCAGACCTGGTCGTCGTGCTCGCGGCTGATGCCGGCGAAGTTGACCGCGGCCGAGGAGTGCGTAGCGGCCAACCCGAACAGGATCGTGCGCAACAGCTCGGACTTCCCGGACCCGGCGGAGCCGAAAATACCAACGGCGTTACCGGTTTCCTTGAAGTCCAGGTGCACCGGCCTGCCGTGGTCGTCAACGCCGATAGCGATCCGGTACCGCTGCTCGGTGCTGCGCGGCTGCCAGGCCTCGTCGAGCTTGACTTGGACCGGATCGCCGAATCCGACGAGGTCGAACAGGTTGACCGGCTCCTCGGGCTTCGCGGAGGTGCGAAGCACCTGCGTCGCGTCGGCGCTCGGAGCGGGCGGCGGCGCGACCGGTCGCGGAGCGGGCGGCGGAGGCGGCGGCACGGGAGGCCGACCGGCGGGAGGGCCGGGAGGCATGCCGGGGTGAGGTGGAGGTGCCATGGGGCGGTGGGGCGGCTGGAAAGGCGGATGCCCTGGCTGCAACGGAAACTCCCCCTGATAGATCACCTGCGCAAAAGCACGGTATCCGACCAGGGCAACCGCCCTCGGCCGAGTGCTGCTCGAGGTCGTGAGTGTTTGTTCCGGTAAGAACCGGAACAAACACTCACGAGCCTTCGCGGTCAGTTGCCGTGGACCTGGGTGAATGCGTTGGTGTGCTGGTCGCGGATGCGGGCTCCTGCCTCCGCGTCGGTGACTTCGAGCTCTGCTGCTCCCGGTAGCGCCCACTCGGGCGGCTTCGCCGTCCCTGCCAGCGCCCATGCCGCTTGGCGGGCCGCGCCTCGGGCGACGTACTCCGCCGGCGCGGGCACCGTCACCGGCACGCCGAAGATCAGCGGTGCCGCCACCTGCACCGCTCGCGACTGGGCCGCGCCGCCGATGAGCAGCACCCTGCCCACCTCGACACCCTCCGCGCGAAGGGCGTCGACACCGGCAGCGAGCCCGCACAGCATTCCCTCCACCGCGGCCCGCGCGAGGTTCTCCGGCGTCATGTTGTCCCGCCTGAGTCCGGCGAGGGTGCCGGTGGCGTCCGGCAGGATCGGGGTTCGCTCGCCGTCCAGGTACGGCAGCAGCGCCAGTCCGCCGGCACCGGGCTCCGCCCGGCACGCCAGCTCGTCGAACTCGGTCGTTTCGACGCCGAGCATCGTCGCCGTCGCGGTGAGCACCCGGGCCGCGTTGAGGGTGCACACCAGCGGCAGGAAACCGCCCGTCGCGTCGGCGAATCCGGCGATCTGGCCGGTCGGGTCCGCGCTCGGCCGGTCGGCCGTGGCGAACACCGTGCCGCTCGTGCCCAGCGACACCACGACGTCGCCGGGCCGGACGTCGAGGCCCAGCGCGGCGCCCATGTTGTCGCCGGTTCCGGCCGACACCAGCTTGCCGTCCCGGGTCTGCCCGGCGGCTTCCGCCGGGCCGAGGACTCGCGGCGTTCTGGGCGTCCGGCCGCCGAACGCGGTGGCCAGCAGGTCCTCCAGGTACCGGCCTTCGCTCGGCGACCAGTAGCCGGTGCCGGAGGCGTCGCCGCGGTCGGTGACGAACTCGCCCGTCAGCCGCCAGGTCAGCCAGTCGTGCGGCAGCAGCACGTCGGTCACCCGGTCGGCCAGGTGCGGTTCGTGCTCGGCCAGCCACCGCAGCTTGCTGGCGGTGAGGCTGGCGACCGGCACCGAGCCGATCGCCTCCGCGCACGCCTGCGGCCCGCCGAGTTCCTGCGTCAGGTCGATCGCGGCCTGCGCGGAGCGGTTGTCGTTCCACAGCAACGCGGGCCGCACCGGCGTGCCCTGCTCGTCCAGCGCCACCATGCCGTGCTGCTGGGCGGCGACGCCGATGGCCGCGACGTCGTCGAGGAGTCCGTCGGAAGCCGTGGCCAGCGCCCGCCACCAGTCTTCCGGGTCGGCAGTCGTGCCGTCCGGGTGCGGCGCGCGGCCTTCCCGCACCACGGTTCCGGTCTCGGCGTCACAGACCACGACCTTGGTGGACTGGGTGGAGGAGTCGATTCCGGCGACCAGGTTCATCGCGCCGCTCCTGGATTGTCCACAGTGGAGCTCCTTGCTCGCATCGTTTCCTCGGATGGTTTGCCGTTCACGGCGGGGGCATCGGCACGACCCGCACCTCGGTGCCGTAGGCGCGGATCGCGGCGAGTTCGTGCTCGGGCGTGGCGTCGTCGGTGACGACGAGGTCGTAGGCGCGGAGGTCGCGGTAGGCGAAGGTCGCGGTCTTGCCGAACTTCGAGTGGTCGGCCAGCAGCACGTTGCGCGCCGCGGACTCGATGATGGCCTCCTTGATGTCGGCGTAGTCCTGGATCGGGTGGAACGGGCGGCCGTCGGCGATGGCCGTCGCGGACGTGAACGACACGTCGGCGCGAAGCCGCGCCAGCGCGCGCAGCACGTCCGGGCCGGTGCACGAGTCGAATTCGCCGCGGTAGCGGCCACCGAGCAACACCACCTCGCGACCGGCGCCGGCCAGGATCTGCGCGACGCTCACCGAGTTGGTCACCACGGTCAGCTCGTCGACCGCCGAAACCGTCCTGGCCAGCGGGAAAACCGTGCTGGAGTCGTCGATGAGCACCGTCATGCCGGGCCGGACCTCCACCGCAGCTGCCTCGGCCAGGGCCTCCTTCTCGGCGATGCGCAGCCCGATGCGGAAGCGGGTCGCGGTCTCCATGGTGAGCGACGGATACGACTCGACGCGGCCGCGCAGCTTGCGCAGCAGCCGCCGCTCGGCGAGCTCGTCGAGATCGCGGTGCATCGTCATGAGGCTGACCTCGAACCGCGCCGCGAGCTCGTCGATGCGGGCCGCACCGTGCTCGATGACGTGCTGCAGCACGTCCTGCCTGCGCTGCTCGACCACCGCGTCCGACGACCGCACGTTGGCCATCGCTACTCCTGCGGGCGGACGACGGCTTTCACCGCCGTCTCGTCGCGGGCGGAGACGGTGAGCGCCTGCTCGACCTCGGCCAGCCCGAAACGGTGCGTGACCAGCCGGTCCAGGTCGACCGCTCCCGTCGCGGCGAGCGCGATGGCCGTCGGCCACGTGTTCGCGTAGCGGAACGTGCCGGTCAGCTCGATCTCGAAGTTCTGCACGTGGGACAGCGGCAGGGTGAGTTCGTCGCCGCCCATGCCGACCAGCACGACCCGGCCGGCGCGAGTGACCGCGCGGATCGCCTCGGCGGCCGCGGCCGGAACGCCTGAGCACTCCAGGAGCACGTCGGGTGCGCAGCCGGATTCCGCCGGCGATGCCTGCCGCACGTCGATGGTTCCGGTCGCGCCCAGCTCGCGGGCCAGCGCCAACCGACTGGCGTTGACGTCGGTGACGACGACATCGGTCGCGCCGAAGGCGCGGGCGGCCTGCGCGGCGACCAGCCCGATCGGTCCGGCGCCGGTGATCAGCACCCGCGACCCGGGGGCGACCCGGCCCTTGCGGCACGCCCACACCCCGACGGATAGCGGTTCGAGCAGGCCCGCCGCGTCATCGGAGACGGTTTCCGGTACCGGGTGGGCGAATTCCTCGTGCACCGCGACGTATTCGCAGAACGCGCCGTCGATCGGCGGAGTGGCGAAGAAGCGCATGTCGGGGCACAGATTGTACCGGCCGCCGCGGCACTGTGGGCAGCCGAAGCACGGCACGCCAGGCTCGACGGCGACCCGCTGGCCGGGGGCGTGCCGGGTGGCCTCCGCGCCGCACGCGACGACGACTCCGCCCGCTTCGTGCCCGAGGATCAACGGCTGCTCGACCACGAACGAGCCGATGCGGCCGTGCTCGTAGTAGTGCGCATCCGAACCGCAGGTGCCGACCGAGGTGACCTGCACCAGGACCTCGTGCGGCCCCGGCTCGGGCACCGGGCGTTCTTCCAGCGCGATGTCCCGGACACCGCGCAGCACCGAGGCGCGCATGGTCTTCATCCGCCGCTCCTCAAGATCCGCGAGTGGCCGTAAGTATTAGCAGAGATGCGATCGGTTGTAACACGTTTTGTGAGAACTTGATTCGCGCGGCTCTGTGTTTCCGCTGGTCACGGGTCGTGAGTGTTTTGGAGCGCTGTAGAGCCTGTTTCCAGGCTCGTTCTGCGTGGCGGTGCGGGTGGCGGCCCCCCTGCGGGAGTCGCCGCGGTCTTCTCGCTGTGGGATCCCCGACATCATGAATGCCAATTCACCACGTCGGGGCTGTCCTCGCTGGGAGAACCCCAGGGGGGTGGGCACCGTGAACCCGCGGCGGTGCGGGTTGCGTGGGTGGGCTAACTAAGCGGCTGCGCCGCTTCAAAGACAAAACGCCCGCGTTACCGCATCCGCGCGTCACCACATCCAAAACAGCCTCTACAGCAGCCCAAAACACTCACGACCGGAACGCCGCCGCGGAGGTCGAGTGGTCGGGGCTGGGTGCGTTCCGTTTGGCGGAGTGGGAGGCTGGGCGCATGGCGAACCGGCTTGCGAACGCGACCAGCCCCTACCTGCTCCAGCACGCCGACAACCCGGTCGACTGGTGGCCCTGGTCGCCCGAGGCGTTCGCCGAGGCGCGGCGACGGGACGTGCCGGTGCTGCTCTCCGTCGGCTATGCGGCTTGCCACTGGTGCCACGTGATGGCGCACGAGTCGTTCGAGGACCCGGATACCGCGCGGGTGATGAACGAGCACTTCGTGAACATCAAGGTGGATCGCGAGGAACGGCCGGACATCGACGCGGTCTACATGGAGGCCACCCAGGCGATGACCGGGCAGGGCGGCTGGCCGATGACCTGCTTCCTCACCCCGGAAGGCGAACCCTTCCACTGCGGCACCTACTACCCGACGGCGCCGATGGGCGGCATGCCGTCGTTCGGTCAGCTGCTGCACGCCGTGGCGCAGGCCTGGGAAGGTCGCGGCGAAGAGGTCCGGAAGGCCGCCGCCCGGGTGGTGGAGCAGCTGGCCGCGCAGCGCGCCCCGCTGCCGGAGTCCATTTTGGACGACGAAGTGCTGGCCGGTGCGGTTTCCCGGCTCCAAGCGGAATTCGACGCGGCCCACGGTGGATTCGGTGGCGCGCCGAAGTTCCCGCCGTCGATGGTGCTGGAGTTCCTGCTGCGCCACCACGAACGGGTTGGTATGCCGGACGACGAGAACTCCGCGCTGGAACTCGCCGGAGCGACCTGCTCGGCGATGGCCCGCGGCGGCATCTACGACCAGCTGGCGGGCGGCTTCGCGCGCTACAGCGTCGACTCCGCGTGGGTGGTGCCGCACTTCGAGAAGATGTTGTACGACAACGCTTTGCTGCTCCGCGTGTACGCGCACCTCGCCAGGATCGGCAGCTCGCTCGGCGAGCGGGTGACGCGCGAGACGGCCGAGTTCCTGCTGCACGACCTGCGAACGCCGGAAGGCGGCTTCGCGGCTTCGCTGGACGCCGACACCGAAGGCGTCGAAGGGCTCACCTACGTGTGGACGCCGGACCAGCTGCGGGAGGTGCTCGGGCCGGTGGACGGGGAGTGGGCGGCGGAACTGTTCGAGGTGACCGAGGCGGGCACCTTCGAGAACGGCGCCTCGACGCTGCAGCTCAAGCAGGACCCGGACGACCCGGCCCGCTGGCGGCGGGTGCGCGACAGCCTCCGCGAAGCCCGCGACCAGCGCCCGCAGCCGGGCAAGGACGACAAGGTCGTGACCGCCTGGAACGGCATGGCGATCACGGCGCTCGCCGAGGCCGCGGCGGTGCTCGACGAGCCGAGCTGGATCGACGCGGCGGCGCAGGCGGCGGATCTGCTGCTGGAGCGGCACCTCGTCGACGGCCGGCTGCGGCGCACGTCCCGCGACGGACTGGTCGGAACGGCCGCTGGAGTGCTGGAAGACTACGGCTGCTTCGCCGACGGGCTCCTCGCGCTGCACCAGGCGACAGCCGAGCCGCGTTGGCTCGAAGCGGCATGCGAACTGCTGGATGTGGCCCTGCAGCAGTTCGCCGACGCCGACCACCCGGGCATGTTCCACGACACCGCGGCCGACGCCGAATCCCTCGTCCGGCGACCCTCCGATCCCACCGACAACGCCAGCCCCTCCGGGGCCTCGGCGCTCGCCTCGGCCCTGCTCGCCGCTGCCGCGCTCGCCGGCCCGGACGCCGCCGGGCGCTACCGCGCGGCGGCTGAGCAGGCGCTCGCCCGCGCTGGGCTCCTAGCGCAGCGCGCTCCCCGCTTCGCGGGTCACTGGCTCAGCGCCGCTGAGGCCCGAGCCCACGGCCCGCTGCAGGTCGCGGTCGTCGGCGAAGCCGGCGACGCCGACCGGGCGGCGCTGATCGCCGCGGCGCGGCGGCACGCCCCAGGCGGAGCCGTGGCGTTGGCGGGGGAGCCGGAGGCGACGCAGGTGCCGCTGCTGGCGGAGCGGCCGCTGGTCGGCGGAGCCGCCGCGGCGTACGTGTGCCGGGGCTACGTGTGCGACCGCCCGGTCACCACGACCGAAGACCTCGTCGATTCCCTGACCCGCTGAGTCCACGGCGTCGCCGTCTGAGAACTCGGGGATCCCGACTCTCGTATGCGGTGCCTGGTGTGGAGCGAACGGCCTGTTCGCCTCGATAGGCGAGGTGAACAGGCCGTTCGCTTCATCTACCCAAAGCCGGCTCGCACTGCTGGTTGGGGGTGAACGGCCTGTTCGCCTCGATAGATGGAGACGAACGGGCCGTTCACTCCATCCACTCGTCGCAGGCCGTGCTGCGACTGTTCGCCTCGCTACTCGCGGGCGTGGGCAGGTGGTTTCGCTGCTCTGATGGCACAAGCCGCCCCGCCGTGCCCCAGCAACAGCCCAAAAGCCTCACAGCCCCACCTACGCGAACGCCCATCCGCAGCTGCTCCGCCTGAGCCCCAGAGGACGCCCCGGTTTCGCCGCGAGCCGAACGACAGTCCTTCCCACCTGCGATGTAAGCGTGTAATCCTGTAATCGGGAGGTGGGAGCCATGTATTCGAGATTCGGACGAACGGCTCGCGGCCGAGGCAGGGGAGGGCCGCCGTGGGCGGGCGGCGGCCGGCGCAGCGAGCCGCCGACCGCCGCCGACGCCACGGCGTGGTTCACCGGGCGGCTGCCCGAGGGATGGTTCGCCGGTGGTCCGGCGGTCACCGTCGACCGCGAGGAGATCCTGGTCGTCGGCGAGCTGCCGCCGGTGGATGGCGAGTTCGCCGACGACGCCGAGCGCGCCGCCGCGGAGAGCGGGCGGATCGCCCGGTTCCGCGAGGAGACCCGCGAAGAGCGGATCGAGATCGCCCGCCAGGCGGAGCACCGCTACGGGCGGAAGGTCGCCTGGGGCGCCAGGCTCGGCGGCACCGAGGAACTGTTCACCACGCTGTCCGTGCCGGTGATGACCAGGCTGCACCAGCCCGAGCGCATGGTGCTGGACACGCTGGTGGACGCCGGGGTCGCCCGGTCCCGGTCCGAGGCGCTGGCCTGGGCGGTGCGGCTGGTCGGCAAGCACACCGAGGACTGGCTGGGCGAACTGCGCGAAGCCCTGTCGAAGGTCGACGAACTGCGCAACCGCGGCCCCGAAGAGGGCTGAGCACGCGAAAGGGCCCGTGTGCACTTTGTGTCGCTATAGCAGCACAAAGTGCGCACGGGCCCTGGCCGGGCGAAACGCGCGTCAGGCGTAGAGCGCGAGCCAGATCGCGATGTGGTGGCAGATCGCCGCCAGCGACACCGCCGAGTGGAAGAACTCGTGGTAGCCGAAGGTCTTCGGCCACGGGTCGGGCCACCGGGTCGCGTAGAAGATCGCGCCCGCCGTGTACATCAGCCCGCCGACGATCAGCAGCACCAGCGCCGCCATCCCGGCGTTGTGCAGCAGGTCGGGGAACACGAACACCGCGACCCAGCCGAGCGCGATGTAGACCGGCACGCCGACCCAGCGCGGTGCGTTGGGCCAGGCGAGCTTCAAGATCACGCCGCCCAGCGCGCCGCCCCAGACGACGGCGAGCACCACCGCGCCCGTCGTGGGCTGCATGGCCACCATCGCGAACGGGGTGTAGGTGCCCGCGATGAACAGGAAGATCATCGAGTGGTCGAGCCGCCGCATCCAGGTGCGTGCGCCGATCGTCTTCCAGGTCTTGCGGTGGTAGAGGGCGCTGACGCCGAACAGCCCCAGCACTGTCGCGACGTAGATGGAGGTGCCCACCGCGGCGGCGGCCGACACGGTCGATGCGGCGAGGGCGATCAACGTGGCACCGGCGGCGACGGACACCACCAGCGACCAGAAGTGGATCCAGCCGCGCATCCGCGGCTTGACGAATGCCGTCGGGCGGCGAGCGGTGAGGGCGCTAGTCACACCTCGAGGTTACGGGACCGTAGGTTCGGTGCGGAGACCTCGCACCCGCCCCTGTGATCGGAAGTGTCCAACGGCACTCGAAGGCGGGGTCTCGCGCATCCCGTCCGTGACCTGCGCGGCACGCTGAGCTGAGGTGGGGGCCACGGCCCGCCGGCATCCGCGTAGGCTCATCGGGCGTGGCGCTCAAGGTTCGGTTGAAAGAACTCATCTACGACGTCTACGAGCGGCGGCTGCGTCGCAAGCTCGACGGGGTGGAACACCCCAGGCACGTCGGCGTCATCCTGGACGGCAATCGCAGATGGGCCAAGGAAGCCGGCCTGGACGCCGCCCACGGACACCGTGCCGGCGCCCGCAAGATCGCCGAACTGCTCGGCTGGTGCGACGAGGCCGACGTCGAGGTCGTCACGCTGTGGCTGCTGTCCACCGACAACCTCAACCGCACGTCAGAAGAGCTGAACGCGCTGATGGAGATCATCGCCGGGGTGGTGGACCAGCTCACCGACCCGGCCACCCCGTGGCGGGTGCGGATCGTCGGCGCCCTAGACGTGCTGCCCACCGAGACCGCCGCGCGACTGTCCGCCGCCGCGCTGCGGACCAAGGGCCGCACGGGCATGCAGGTTAACGTGGCGGTCGGCTACGGCGGGCGCCGCGAGATCGCCGACGCGGTGCGCAAGCTGCTGCAGCAGCACGCCGAAGCGGGCACCACGATCGAAGAGCTCGCCGAGGTGCTCACCGTCGACCACATCGCCGAGCACCTCTACACCTCCGGACAGCCCGACCCCGACCTGCTGATCCGCACCTCGGGGGAGCAGCGGCTGTCCGGCTTCATGCTGTGGCAGTCCGCGCACTCCGAGTTCTGGTTCACGGAGGCGTACTGGCCCGCCTTCCGCCGCGTCGACTTCACCCGCGCGCTCCGCGACTACGCGGTCCGGCACCGCCGCTTGGGCCGCTGACCCTGGGACGGCGAAGGGCCAGGTCCCGCAGGACCTGGCCCTCCCGACGCGATTCGCCCTGGCTCAGCGGCCCTTGGGGTGGTCGACGATCGGGGCGTTGACGCAGTTGTTGAGCTGCGGCGACAGGATCGGCACGACGGCGCCGAGCACGGCCACGTTGTTGCCGCAGGCCTGGATCGGCAGCACGCTGAGGTTGTTGTCGTTCAGGACGTTGATGCCGTCGTTGTCCGCGCTGTCGGCGTTGGCAACGGGGGCGAGGGCCAGCAGGCCGGCGGCAGCACCGGCGACGATCGCAGCCTTCTTCAGCACTTGGGTTCACTCTCCTTTGATTACCGCGGTATTCGGAGTTCACACCGGGGACTTCAGAAAGCCCGCGAGGTGGCCATCGAGTCTGGCGCGTTCCGGCAGAAAAGCTAACCCGCGGCGGGCCGGATTCCCAAACTCCGTAACACTATTGTGTGAACGTGAATCTTGTTTCCGCTAGTGACGGCCCCGAATTGGGGCGCCGAGCGGACTCCTGGCCTGTTTTCGGGCGCGCAAAAAGGAGCGCCGGGGCTGGCCCGGCGCCCTTTTCGTCACCTAAATTCCGCGTACCAGATCCAGGTGATCCGCCTCTGGGTCAGTAACCCTTGGGGTGGTCAACGATCGGCGCGTTGACGCAGGAGTTGAGCTGCGGCGACAGGATCGGCACGACGGCGCCGAGCACGGCGACGTTGTTGCCGCACGCCTGAACCGGCAGGACGCTGACGTTGTTGTCGTTCAGGATGTTGATGCCGTCGTTGTCCGCGCTGTCGGCGTAGGCGACGGGGGCCAGGGCCAGCAGGCTGGCGGCGGCACCGGCGACGATCGCTGCCTTCTTAAGCACTTGGGTAACTCCTTGTTGGATGGGATGAAGAGCGCGCTCAATTCCCGGCTGCGCACCCCAATGTTCAGCCGGGGCGATGCACTCGGCGTGAAAGATATCCAGCCAAAGTGGAAAAACAACACCTCGTTAACACCATTGTGTGATCTTCGAGTGTCGCCGCCTACCCTTTTCGTTGCGCCGGCAAATGCGCGCGGTTTCGGTGGCCCGGAAAAACGGGACCACTGTTCCGCGCCCGCGAGCGCGCGGCGTAGTGTCCTGATGTGGACTCTGAAGCGCTCGTGGCCGAATACGTGCTCCTCGGGCTCAGATTCGACCGGCTCGTCCCGGGATTCGTGGATTCCTACACCGGCGACCCGGCGCTGCGGCGGCGGGTGCAGAACGAGAGGAATCCCGACCCGGCGCGGCTGACCGCCGACGCGCGCCGGCTGCTCGCCGCGCTGCCGGAGTCCGGCCTGGCCGAACCGCGCCGCCGGTTCCTCGCCGCGCAGCTGACCGCGCTGGAGTGCTCCGGGCGCAAGCTGGCCGGCGAGCAGGTGCCGTTTCCGGCCGAGGTCGAGGCGTACTTCCAGGTCACGCCGGCGCTCGGCGATCAGGACGAATACCGCGCGGCACACCGCGAGCTGGCCGAGGTGCTGCCGGGCCGAGGCTCGCTGCCCGCGCGCCTGACCGCCGTCCGCAGCCGGGACGGGGTGCCCGCCGAGCGGCTCAAGATCTGCGTCCAGGCGCTTTCCAGCGCGCTGCGCGACCGCGTGCGCCGCCGGTTCGGCCTGCCGGTCCAGGAGGTCGTCGAATATCAGATCGTGACGGACAAGCCCTGGAGCGGCTTCAACCACTACGTCGGCGACTACCGGTCACGGGTGGCCGTGAACGCCGACGTCGGGCACCGGGCCGCGAACCTGCCGCACCTCGTCGCGCACGAGTCCTACCCGGGCCACCACACCGAGCACTGCCGCAAGGAAGCCGGCCTGGCGATCCGAGACGCCCAGGCCGAGCACACGATCTTCCTGGTCAACACCCCGCAGTGCCTGATGGCCGAGGGCCTCGCCGACCTGGGCCTGCAGGCGGTGGTGGGGCCGGGCTGGGGCCCGTGGGCGGCGGAGATCTTCGCGGACCTCGGCATCCGGATGGAGGGCGAGCTGTCGGAGCGGCTGGAACTCGCGATGAGCCGCCTGCTGACGGTCCGCCAGGACGCCCTGCTGATGCTGCACGCCGACGGCGCGGACGAGGCAGAGGTGGCTGCGTACCTGCAGCGCTGGCTGCTGATGTCGCACCAACGGGCCCGGCACCTCGTGCGGTTCATGCGCGATCCGCTGTGGCGCGCCTACACCACCACCTACGTCGAGGGGTATCGGTTGTTGCGGCGCTGGCTGGAGAACCGCCCGGCGGGCACATCGAGCGCCGATCGTTATCGCCGGTTGCTTGACGAACCGCTGGTGCCGGAGGCCGTCCGGGCCGAGCTGGCGGCCCGGGTCTGAGCCGTTCACCCGATGAATATCACCCGGATGGCGTAGTCATGATCACGTGGCGTGCCGGATCCCTGCTGGCGGTCGGAGGCGTCCTGACCTGCTGCCGGACCGGGATCGACATCCGCCCGAAACCGTCGACGAGCCCATGACCTGGGCGGATTCCGTGGCACATGAAGAAAAGTTGACGAGTCGGCGAATCACCTGTGTGGCTGCCTGCCGAGACGCAATTGCGCCGGTAGCGTCGCTGATGACGGGCCGTTCCAAGAGCAAGTCCGATCGTGGCCCGTCCGGGAGGCCCTGATCGTGCCTGTTGGCTGGAGCGGACGGTTACCACGTCCACCTTGGTCGCGAAGGGCCGGTGCCCGGCCCCTGCGGCCACGGCGGACGACCGGTCCGGCCGGGGCGCGACGGGGGCAGGCCCGGCCCGCCGACGAGCGGGTGTGCATGCCACGCCCGCGAGGGAGTAGCCGTGACCGCACGACGTTCCCAGCCCCATGCGGAGATCCCAGCCCGTAGCGGCGAGCTCGCGCAACCCGGTGGCACCGAGATCCGCACCTATGTCCTGGACACCTCGGTGCTGCTGTCCGATCCGTGGGCGATGTCCCGCTTCGCCGAGCACAACGTCGTGCTCCCGGTGGTGGTGATCGGCGAGCTGGAAGGCAAACGCCACCACCCCGAACTCGGCTGGTTCGCCAGAGAAGCCCTCCGCGTCCTCGACGACCTGCGAATTCGGCACGGGCGGCTCGACGAGCCGGTTCCGGTCGGCGCGTCCGGAGGCAGCCTGCACGTCGAGTTGAACCACTCCGACCCGCAAGTGCTGCCGCCGGGATTCCGCACGGACTCCAACGACGCCCGGATACTGGCCTGCTCACTGAACCTGGCCGCCGAAGGGCATCGGGTCACGCTGGTGACCAAGGACATGCCGCTGCGGGTCAAGGCGGCGGCGGTGGCCCTGGACGCCGAGGAGTACCGCGCGCAGGACGTAGTGCCCTCCGGGTGGACCGGGATGGCCGACATCGAGGCGCCGTCGGATTCGGTGGACATCCTGTTCAAGGACGGCATCGCCGATCTCGACGAGGCCCGGGACCTGCCGCCGAACACCGGGGTGCGGCTGCTGTGCGGCTCGCAGAGCGCGCTGGGCCGGGTGACCGCGGACAAGCAGGTCCGGCTGGTGCGCGGCGACCGGGAGGCGTTCGGCCTGCACGGCCGCTCCGCGGAGCAGCGGATCGCCTTGGAGCTGCTGCTCGACCCGGAGGTCGGGATCGTGTCGCTGGGCGGCCGAGCCGGGACCGGCAAGTCCGCGCTCGCGCTGTGCGCGGGCCTGGAGTCGGTGCTGGAGCGGCAGCAGCACCGCAAGGTCGTGGTGTTCCGGCCGGTGTACGCGGTCGGCGGTCAGGAACTCGGCTACCTGCCGGGCAGCGAGAACGAGAAGATGGCGCCGTGGGCGCAGGCGGTGTTCGACACCCTCGGCGCGCTGGCCAGCGAGAACGTGCTGGACGAGGTGATGGATCGCGGCATGCTGGAGGTCTTGCCGCTGACCCACATCCGCGGCCGGTCGCTGCACGACTCGTTCGTCATCGTCGACGAGGCGCAGTCCCTGGAGCGCAACGTGCTGCTCACGGTGCTGTCCAGGCTGGGCGCGAACTCCCGAGTGGTCCTCACCCACGACGTCGCCCAGCGCGACAACCTCCGGGTGGGGCGCCACGACGGCGTCGCGGCGGTGATCGAGAAGCTCAAGGGGCATCCCTTGTTCGCCCACGTGACCCTGACCCGCTCGGAGCGCTCCCCGATCGCGGCCCTGGTCACAGAGCTCCTGGAGGGCGACTTCACACCGTGATCACGGAGTGAGGGGCGCCGCTCGCCGAGCAGTTCGGCGAGCGGCGTC
The DNA here is from genome assembly GCF_040655595.1 of Saccharopolyspora sp. NPDC050389. Taxonomy (NCBI): domain Bacteria; kingdom Bacillati; phylum Actinomycetota; class Actinomycetes; order Pseudonocardiales; family Pseudonocardiaceae; genus Saccharopolyspora; species Saccharopolyspora sp. NPDC050389. Next base: position 125,230 of record NZ_JBFAKG010000008.1, on the reverse strand, counting down.
CCTCAACTCGATCACCAGCCGGAGGGCAGCGGCCTGCCTTCGGCGAAGCCGGCGGCGGACTGGATGCCGACCAGCGCGCGGTCGTAGAAGTCCTCCAGGCTGCGGGCGCCGGCGTAGGTGCAGGACGAGCGCAGGCCGGAGGTGATCTGGTCCAGCAGGTCCTCGACGCTCGGCCGCTGCGGGTCCAGCCGCATCCGCGAGCTGGAGATGCCCTCCTCGAACAGCGCCTTGCGGGCCTGGTCGAACGCGCTGTCGCTGCGGGTCCGGGCGGACACGGCGCGCTTGGACGCCATGCCGAAGGACTCCTTGTACGCCCGGCCGTGCTCGTCGCGCTGCAGGTCACCGGGCGATTCGTAGGTGCCCGCGAACCACGAGCCGACCATCACCGACGCCGCGCCGGCGGCCAGCGCCAGCGCCACGTCGCGGGGGTGGCGGACGCCGCCGTCGGCCCAGACGTGCTTGCCGAGCCGCCGCGCCTCCGCGGCGCATTCGGCGACGGCGGAGAACTGCGGCCGGCCGACGCCGGTCATCATCCGCGTCGTGCACATCGCGCCCGGCCCGACGCCGACCTTGATCACGTCGGCGCCTGCCTCGATGAGGTCGCGCACGCCCTCGGCGGTCACCACGTTCCCGGCCACCACCGGAACCTCCGGGCCGGCCGAGCGGACCGCCCGCAGCGCGGAGATCATCTTTTCCTGGTGGCCGTGCGCGGTGTCCACGACCAGCGCGTCGACCCCGGCTTCCAGCAGCGCGGACGCCTTCGCCGCGACGTCGCCGTTGACCCCGACCGCCGCAGCCACCCGCAGTCGGCCGGCGTCGTCCAGCGCCGGTGTGTAGATCTCGGCGCGCAGCGCGCCGCGGCTGGTCATGATCCCGGCCAGCCGACCGTCGGCGTCGACCGCAATCGCGACGTTGCGCGCGTGCTGGTCCAGCTGCTCGAACACCTCGCGGGGCTTGGTTTCCAGCGGCAGCACGACCGGGTGCCGGTCGGCCACCTCCCCGACCCGGGAGAACCGGTCGACGCCGGTGCAGGCCGCCTCGTCGACGACCCCGAGTGGCCGGTTGTCGTCGTCGACGACGACAACCGCACCGTGGGCGCGCTTGGGCAGGAGGTTGAGGGCGTCGGCGACGGCGTCATCGGCGTGCAACACCAGCGGGGTGTCCCACACAGGGTGCCGCGCCTTGACCCAGGAGGTGATCTCGGCGACCGCACTGGAGTCGACGTCCTGCGGCAGTACGACCAGGCCGCCACGTCGAGCGACGGTCTCCGCCATCCGGCGGCCGGCCACGGCGGTCATGTTGGCGACCACGATCGGCAGGGTGGCGCCGGTGCCGTCGCTGGTGGCGAGGTCCACGTCGAAGCGGGACTCGACGCCGGAGCGCCGGGGCGCCAGGAAGACGTCGTCGTAGGTCAGGTCGGTGGAGGGCTGCTGCCCGTTCAAGAACTGCACGTTTCACCACCATACGGGGTCGGACGCCCGCAGTCGCCTCCCGAAGCCGGACGGCCTAACCTGACGGCCGCCATGCCCTGCGGGGGTGCGGGAGTACGTCGGACTTGGCGTACCTGTGCTCGAAAGCAACATCACCGAAAAGATTGACCTGTCTGGAGTTGATACAAGACGGTTGTCCCTTGCTATGCTGGTTGCAGCCACGCTCTGTTGGGGTGTGGAAGTACGCCGGGTGTGCCCGCCGGAGGCGGGACCCCGGCCTCTGCGTTTCTGGGGAATTCGTCATTATCGTGCATTTACTCTGATGACTTGGGCGCTGTCGCGAACTTGATTCATATAGCTTTCATCGCCACGTTCAGCAGCCAATACCGCGCCGCACGTGACATCAGGTATCCACAGCAAAGGCTCGCTGCTGCCGGGGGCGAAGGTAACCCGGAGGTGCGGGGTGATCAGCCTTTTTTGCCTGCATGCGTCGACCATGTCTGCGTCCAGCTTGTTGCTGTGCTTCTGGCGGGTCTCGAAGGTCACGATGTCAGCGCCAGCAAGCTCCAGCTCTGGAAGTAATGCCTCGAGGCACTTTCGTCGTCCGCGTTCAGGGAACAGCGGCTTCGAAGTTCCAACGACGGCCACGCTGCGCGCTGTCAGCGAGCACAGAACTTTGGTGATTTCTGAGCGTCGGTGCGGCGGTTCTTTGCTCCAATGGAGCTTTTCGCCCCCTCGGCGGAGCTCGCGGAGCGCGCAGCGGATTTCTTCGGCGTCGTCGAGGTTGACGATGCTGGCTGTGAGGATGTAGACGCCGATGGTCAGGTCGTAGGACTCATCGACGTAGGCGTGGACGAACACGTGCCGTAGTGAAGCGAGAACTGCAGTTCGAGATCAAATCGATACACCCGGTGGTGATTGCCGACTCGACCCTGCTAAATTCCGCTCGGCTGCGTACCGAGGTACGTGGAAGTACGCCGGGACTCCCCGCCGGAGGCGGGACCCCGGCCTCTGCGTTTTTAGGCTTCTTCTTCCGTCAGGGGTTCGAAGGAGCTGTAGGCCTGGTAATTGCGGAAGAATCGGCCGTAGAGTTCCGTGCCGTCGTCGAAGGTGGCGTCTTCGAGGGGTTTCACCTCGATGATCTGCTTCAGCTTCCAGGTGATCAGTTCGTGGTTCTCGTTCTGGTAACTGGTTTCCTGCTGCTTGCCGTGCTCGGTTGCCTTTTCCTTCGCCTCTTCTTCGGATTCCGCCTTGAGCAGCACGAAGGATTCCTCGTACAGCGGCTCGTGGTCGGCCGCGTCCGAGGTCGCCTCCAGGACCAGGACCGCGACGTAGTAGTCCAGCTCGACCGCATCCGCCTGGAACTCGCGCGGGTCGATGGTGCCCGGTCCGATGTTGATCGAGCCGATCGAGTCGAAGTCGTTGCCGCTCATGCCGTCAGGATCTCACCCGCCCGGCAGCATGGCGCGAACCGCCTCGATGCTGTCGGCCGACGCCGCGTCCTTGTCGGGCCGGTAGCGCAGCACGCGGGCGAAGCGCAGCGCGACGCCGCCGGGGTAGCGGGTGCTGGTCTGCACGCCGTCGAGTTCGATCTCCACGACGAGCTCCGGCGCGACGTGGACGGTCCAGTCGTCGCGGTGGGTCTCGCGGCGCTGGAACTCCGCGGTCTGCCAGGCCAGGAGTTCGTCGGTGAGGCCCTTGAACGTCTTGCCGACCATGATCGGCGGTCCGCCGTCGGGATCCCGCGCGCCCAGGTGCAGGTTCGACAGGTTGCCGCGCCGTCGGCCGTGGCCCCATTCGGCGGCGAGCACGATCAGGTCCAGGGTGTGCTCGGGCTTGACCTTCCGCCAGGACCGGCCGCGCCGCCCCGCCGCGTACGCCGAGTCCAACGCCTTGACCATGACGCCTTCGTGCCCGGCGTCCAGCGCCTCGTCGAACAGCGCGGCCGCGCGATCCACCGAGGGCGACAGGGTCGCGGGAATCCGGTGTTGCGGTGCGACCCGTTCCAGCGCGTCGAGGCGCTGCCGCAGCGGCAGGTCAAGCAGGTCTTCGCCGTCCAGGTGCAGGCAGTCGAAGAAGTACGGGTGCAGCAGGAGATCGCGCGAGTTCTGGGCGCCGAACCGGCCCATCGTTTCCTGGAACGGCCTGGGGCGCCCGGTGTCGTCGAGCGCGAGCGTCTCGCCGTCGAGCACCACCGCCCGGCAGTTCAGGCTGCGCACCAGCTCGACGAGTTCGGGCACGTTGCCGGTGATCTCGCGCAGCGTCCGGGTGTAGACGTGCACGTCGTCGCCGTCGCGATGCACTTGGATGCGCGCACCGTCCAATTTGTACTCGACGCTGACCTCGCCGAGTTCGTCGAGCGCGGCGTCCAGGGTTTCCGCGGGCGAGGCCAGCATCGGCCGGACCGGCCGCCCCATCTCCAGGCGGAACTCGGCGAGCGACGGTTCGCCGCCGCGCAGCGCGGCCTCTGCGGTCGCGGGCAGCCGGCCGGAGAGCATGAACGCCCGCCGCACCGCCTCGGTCGGAACCCCGGCCGCGGCGGCGATGGCCTCGATCATCACGCCCTCCAGCGCGCCCTGCCGGAGTTCGCCGCCGAGGAGCCGCACCAGGAACTCCTGCTCGTCGGCCGGTGCCTTGCCGAGCAGCCCGGACAACGCCTCGGCCCGGCGCTGACCGGAACCGGCGCCCCTGATCAGCCGCACCGCGTCGATCGCCGAGTCGACGTCGGTGATCGTCAGCGTGGGCTCGGGCGCCGGTTCGACGTCGAGCGCGGCCAGCGTCGACCAGCCGACACCGGCCCGGCCGCCGGGCAGCTCACCGGCCAGCAGCGCCGTCGCCGGGCGGACCTCCTCGGCGTCGAGCCGCGCGAGCAGCCCGGCGATCGCAGCGGTCTTCGCCTTGCGGGAACGCGTCGCCGAGACCTCGCGCGAGGTCGTCACCACATCCGCCAGCAGCACCATGCGCCCATGGTGCGCACGATCCCCGACAACGCGCACGCGCGTCGCTGCGGACAGGCCTTCCGGATCACCTGGAACCCGGTGCCCACCGCGTTCGGGGCAGCGCGATCGTCCCCAACGACGAGACCACCGGCGCGCACCGCCAAGATCAATGCCGATGATCCGGTCGGCGGCTCCGGGCTGGCATCGCTGGAGGAGCGGGATTCCTCCGGTGTGCAGGTGTGGGCCTGGGCGGCGATCGCCACCGTCGTGGTTCTCGGCGGCGGTGGCGCGACGCTGATCCTGTTGCGGCGCAAGCGAAAGCCGACGCCACAGCAGTGGCGCTGACGCGAAAGTCGTGAGCGGTTTGGAGCGCTCCGGCGATCCAAACCGCTCACGACGCGCGGCGATCAGCCGCCGTTGGCCATGCGGAGGACGTCGAGGGCCTCGTCGAGCTGCTCCAGGGTGAGCTTGCCCGCGTCGACGTGGCCGCGTTCCAGGACCACTTCGCGGATCGTCTTGCGCTCCTTGAGCGCCTGCTTGGCGACCGCGGCCGCCTCCTCGTAACCGATGTAGCGGTTCAGCGGCGTGACGATCGACGGCGAACCCTCGGCGTAGGCCCGGGCCTGCTCGACGTTGACCTGGACGCCCGCGAACACCTTGTCGGCCAGCAGCCGCGACACCGCGGCCAGCAGCCGCGCCGACTCCAGCACGTTGCGCGCGATCACCGGCAGCATCACGTTGAGCTGGAAGTTGCCCTGCGAACCGGCGAACGCCACCGCCGCGTCGTTGCCGATCACCTGCGCCACCACCTGCAGGGTGGCCTCCGGGATCACCGGGTTGACCTTGCCCGGCATGATCGACGAACCCGGCTGCAGGTCCGGCAGCGCCAGCTCGGCCAGCCCGGTGCGCGGGCCGGAGCCCAGCCAGCGCAGGTCGTTGGCGATCTTGGTCAGGCTCACCGCGACGGTGCGCAGGTCGCCGGAGATCTCCACCACCGAGTCCTGCGCGGCCTGCGCCTCGAAGTGGTCGCGGGCCTCGGTCAGCGGCAGGCCGGTGACCTCCGCCAGCTCCGCGGCGACGGCCGCGCCGAAGCCGGCCGGCGCGTTGAGGCCCGACCCGACGGCGGTGCCGCCGATCGCCAGCTCGCCGAGCCGCGGCAGGCCGCCCCGCAACCGCTCGATCCCGTAGCGCACCTGCGAGGCCCACGCGCCCGCCTCCTGGGCCAGGGTGATCGGCACCGCGTCCATCAGGTGCGTGCGGCCGGACTTGACGACCTCGGTCCACTCCGCGGCGCGGCCCTCGATGGTCGCGGCGAGGTGATCCAGCGCCGGGATGACGTCGGTGAGCACCGCCTCGGTGGCCGCGACGTGGATGGTCGTCGGGAAGGTGTCGTTGGACGACTGGGAGGCGTTGACGTGGTCGTTGGGATGCACGTCGCGGCCGAGCCGCCGGGACGCCAGGGTGGCGATGACCTCGTTGGCGTTCATGTTCGACGACGTGCCGGAGCCGGTCTGGAACACGTCGATCGGGAAGTGCGCGTCGTGGGCGCCATCGGCGACCTCGTCGGCCGCGGCGGCGATCGCCTCGGCCACGTCGGCGTCCAGCACCCCGAGCCGGCTGTTGACGCGGGCCGCGGCGGCCTTCAGCAGGCCGAGTGCGCGGATCTGGGACCGTTCCAGGCCCCGGCCGGAGATCGGGAAGTTCTCCACGGCTCGCTGTGTCTGCGCGCGGTACAGGGCGTCGACGGGCACCCGCACCTCGCCCATCGTGTCGTGCTCGATCCGGTAATCCTGTTCAGCCATACCAAAAGTGTCCCGCCGGATGAGGCTTCCGGTCAGCGTGGCCCGCCCCACTCGGCGGCCGATCTGTGGCCCGGCGCACCCGAACGTCCTCACTGGACCGATGAAGGTGCCGCATCTCGCAGCGCCTGAGAAGCACGAAGGGCACCTTCGAGGAAGGTGCCCTTCGCGTCGGAGAAGATCAGCCGATGGTGGCGGCGATCCAGTCCTTGTACGTCGTCGCGTCGGTGTAGACCGACGGGGCCGTGCCGCAGACCGGGACCAGGCTGCCGAGGCGGCTGGTGACGCCGGTCAGCTTCCAGTCGCCGGGCTGGCCCTCCAGCTGCGGGCCGCCGGAGTCGCCGAAGCAGGCGTTGGCCAGCAGCTCGTTGCTGCCGGTGCAGATCTCGGTCGCGCCGTCGATCGCGCTCAGCGAGCACTGGCCGTCGGCGACGACGTTGGTCTCCAGCTCCTGCAGCTGCACGGGCGGCTCTCCGCAGCCGCGGATCGGGCAGGTCACGCCCCAGCCGATGATCCGCGACGCGGTGCCGTCCGGGCCGGAGGCGTCGGCGATCTCGATCGGCGTCTGCGACACCGCGCGGTCCAGCTTCAGCAGTGCGACGTCGCCGTTGGGGCTCTTGGTGGCGTAGTCCGGGTGCACCACGATCTCGGAGACACCGGCCTCGGTGCCGCCGGTGGTGTGGTCCGGGCTGCCGATCCGCAGGCCGAGGTCGGCCGGCGTGACGTCCTGCACGCAGTGCGCGGCGGTGAGCACCCACTGCTGGTCGATCAGGGAAGCCCCGCAGCTGTGGTTCCCGGCGCGCTGCAGCGACGCCATCCAGTCGTACTGCTCGGTGGCGTCGTGCCCGCCGACGATCAGCGCGCCCGGATCGTCCGCGGCGTTCGCGGTAGCGGGCAGCATCCCGGTGCTCAACGCGACTGCCGCGAGTCCGGCGAGCAGCATGGATGTCCTCTTCACGGGCATTCCTCCCCGACGTGATCCCCTTTTTCGGTGAACGTAAGGGCGGGTTGGCCGGTCAGGTACCGCCAACTGCGGAAGCGAGTTCGGCGTTCTGGTGCAGTGCTCGCCGATGATGCGGACATGGCGGTGGAGATCCGGCTAGCCTGGGTGTGTCCACACGGTCGACGACGAGGTGGTGGGCATGACCGCGGTGTCGCATGAGGTCGATCTGCTGATCGTGGGCGCGGGTCCGACCGGTTTGTTCGCCGCCTACTACGCGGGATTCCGCGGGATGTCGGTGGCGGTGGTCGATGCGCTGCCCGAGCCCGGCGGCCAGGTGACCGCGATGTACCCGGAGAAGATGATCTTCGATGTGGCCGGGTTTCCCGAGGTGCGCGGCCGCGATCTGGTTGCCGCGCTGGTGAAGCAGGCCGGTCAGTACGAACCGGACTACCTGCTCGGCCGGCCCGCGACCGAATTGTCCGATGTGGATGGTGGGCTGTTCGTCGGGGTCGGCGAGGGCGAGGCGGTGCGCGCCAGCGCGGTGCTGGTCACCGCCGGGATCGGCGAGTTCACCCCGCGCCCGCTGCCCGCCGGCGGCGACTGGGTCGGTCGCGGCGTCGTGCACTTCATCCCGGAGCTGTCCGTGCACAGTGGACACGACGTGGTGGTGGTCGGCGGCGGCGATTCCGCGTTCGACTGGGCGCTGGCCCTGCACCCGGTGGCTCGCAGCGTGACCCTGGTGCACCGCCGCACCCGGTTCCGCGCGCATCCGGGCCTGGTCTCGAAGGTCGAGGACCTGGGCGTTCCGCTGATCACCCCGGCCGAGGTCGCGGAGATCCGCGGCGACGACACCGGCGTGCGCGAGGTGGAGATCGAGCTCGGCGGCGAGCGGCGGGTGCTGCCGGCGCAGACGGTGGTGGCCGCGCTGGGCTTCACCGCCGATCTGGGGCCGATCGAGGCGTGGGGCCTGGCGCTGGAGAAGCGCGCGATCCTGGTCGACAGCACGATGCGGACCAACCGGCCGCGGGTGTACGCGGCGGGCGACGTCGCGGCGTACCCGGGCAAGGTCAAGCTGATCGCCACAGGCTTCGGCGAGGCTGCCACGGCGGTCAACAACATCGCCGTGGAGCTCAACCCGGAGGCCCACCTGTTCCCCGGCCACTCCTCGAACCTGAGCTGACGAAACACCCGGGCACGGCGCGATTCCGAGGAATCGCGCCGTGCCCGGGTGAGGTCGTATCGCCTGTTCGGGTGGAGCGGCGGGTGGTTTAGCCGGGCGCCGCTCACCCGATCGGGATCAGCCGCCGGTGTTCTGGCTGACCCAGTCCGCGTAGGCGACGACGTCGGTGTAGATCGACGGGCCGGTGGCGCAGGTCGAGTCGCCGTTGCCGGAGCGGCTGGTCGCGCCGATCAGCTCCCAGCTGCCCGGCTTGCCCTTGATCTGCGGGCCGCCCGAGTCGCCGTAGCAGGCGCCCGAGTTGCCGTTCGGGTTGTCCGTGCAGATCTCGCCCTGCCCGTCGATGCCCTGGCAGCCGGAGTCGTCGACGACCTGGGTGTCCAGCTCCTGCAGCATCTGCGGAGCCTGGCCGCAGCCGGGCTGCTCGCAGGTCTGGCCCCAGCCGATGATCCGCGTCGCGGTGCCCGCCGCGCCCGAGTCGGCGGCGATCTTGATCGGAGTGGCCTGCAGCTGGCGGTCCAGCTGCAGCACCGCGATGTCGCCGGAGGGGTGCGTCTGCACGTTGGTGACGTTGGCTTCCTCGCCGCCGCCGGTGTGGTCGTTGCTGCCGACCCGGACGCTGAACTCGCCGCCGCCCTGCACGCAGTGCGCGGCGGTGACCACCCAGTCGGGCTTGATCAGCGAGCCGCCACAGCCGTGCTGGCCTTGCTGCTGCAGCGACACCATGAACGAGTACTCCTCGGTGGCGTCGTGGCCGCCGACGATGTACGGGTCGACATCGCCCGGCGCCGCGACCGCGGGCAGGCCAAGTGCGCCGATCGCGCCGACCGCGGCAATGGCTCCGATCAGAACCGAACGCTTCCGCATGTCCGTCGAATCCTCCCGTGTGTCCGGCACCACTGGCCGGGCTGGGCACCGACGGTAAGCGGATACATCCCATCGGCGTACCCACGAAGGGAGGAGGCCGACAACGTCGAAAGCGGTGACCTACGGTCGAATCCGCAGGTCACCGCTCGGAAAACGGCGTCATACCGGTCAATCGGCGAGTTTTTGCCAATTTCCCGGTGAAATCACTCGCTCAGGGCAACAGCCCGTGCAGTGCGGTGTCGCTCTCGCCGAGGTCGACATCGGCGTACTCGCGCAGCTTGGACAGCTTGTGCTGGCCCTCGATCACCCGCACCGTGCCGGACTTGGAGCGCATCACGATCGACTGCGTCGTGCACCGGTTGGCGCGGTAGTGCACGCCCTTGAGCAGCGCGCCGTCGGTGATTCCGGTGGCGCAGAAGAACATGTTGTCGCCGCGCACCAGGTCGGAGGTGGTCAGCACCTGGTTCACGTCGTGCCCGGCGTCGCGGAGCTTCGCCCGCTCGGCGTCGTCCCGCGGCCACAGCCGCGTCTGGATCTCGCCGCCGAGGCACTTCAGCGCGCAGGCGGCGATGATGCCCTCCGGGGTGCCGCCGATGCCCAGCAGCATGTCGACGCCGCTACCCGGCCGGGCCGCCGCGATAGCGCCGGCCACGTCACCGTCGGAGATGAACTGGATGCGCGCACCGGCCTCGCGGACGTCCTTGACGATCTGCTCGTGCCGCGGGCGGTCCAGGATGCACACCGTGACGTCGGAGACGTCGATGTGCTTGGCCTTGGCGACCCGGCGGATGTTCTCCGCGATCGGGGCGGTCAGGTCCACGACCCCGGCGGCCTCCGGCCCGACCGCCATCTTCTCCATGTAGAACACCGCGGACGGGTCGAACATGGTGCCGCGCTCGGAGACCGCAAGCACCGCCAGCGCGTTCGGCATGCCCTTGCTGAGCAGCGTGGTCCCGTCGATCGGGTCGACCGCGACGTCGCAGTCCGGGCCTTCGCCGTTGCCGACCTGCTCGCCGTTGTAGAGCATCGGCGCTTCGTCCTTCTCGCCCTCGCCGATGACCACGACGCCCCGCATGGACACGGTCCCGATGAGCTTGCGCATCGCGTCCACCGCGGCCCCGTCGCCGGCGTTCTTGTCGCCGCGGCCGACCCAGCGGCCCGCGGCCATCGCGGCGGCCTCGGTCACGCGGACCAGTTCCATCGCCAGGTTGCGGTCCGGTGCTTCGGGGTGTCGTTCGGTGCTCATCGCGCCTCCCGGTGGTGAGCGATTTTCAGGTTCCACTGCCCGAGACCGGCGGGATCCAGGCCCGCGCTCAGGCTCGTTGCCTCCGATCTTCGCAGATCGGCGAGCCCCTCGGAGCTCCCTCGTGGGGCAGCCCACTCCTGCTCGGCCGCCCGGCGGGCCGCTGGTCGGCCGGTGAGAGCATGGGTGTCGTGGCCGAACCCCGCAACCAGCAACCACCCGCGTCCCGTCCGCCCCGGACCGTGTCGGCGATGGTGTTCGCCCTGCTGCCGATGGTCCTGGTGGCCTTCGGGATCGCCGGGCTGGCGGGGCAGTGCTCGTTCAACCCGGGCAGCCCGTCGATCCAGGGCGGCCCGGTGCCGACCGTCGACGTGCCCGCCGAACTGCAGCGCGCGGCCGTGAGGGTGGACTTCCCGGTCCTCGAACCGAACCTGCCCGCGAACTGGCGGGCCAACGCGGCGAACGTGACCACGCTCGCCTCCCACGCGCAGGTCGTGCGGGTCGGGTGGCTGACCGGCGGAGGCCGGTACCTGCGGCTGGCGCAGTCGACGGCCGCCGAGGACGAGCTGGTCGAGAGCGAGACGCGGCAGGCGCCGCACGCCAGGGGCACGGTCGACGCCGCGGGGCGGCAGTGGGTGGCCTACGACAGCGTGCGCGGCGAGCAGGCCTGGGTGGCGGAGCGGGACGGAGTCCGGCTGCTGATCACCGGCAACGCCGACGAGGCGGAGTTCCGTGCCCTCGCCGAAGCCGCCGTCAACGCCCCGCACGGCGTCTGAACCGCGCCGGTAAGTTTGTGTTCCCGCTGGTCACGGGGCCGTGAGTCTTTTGGGTCGCTATAGCAGCCCAAAAGACTCACGGCCCCGTGACCAGCGGAAACGGTGAGCGCTTCAGCAGTTGGGGTGTTCGGTGCGGCGGCGCGGGCCCGGATCCGGGAGGCGCAGCCGGATCCGCCGGACCGGGGGCGGCGGCGGGTCGATGCCGAGCCGGGCGCACTCGACCGCTTCGACCCGGCGCAGCAGCAGGGCCAGCTCCTCGCGCACCACGTCGGGGGCTTCGAACGGGATGAAGTGCGACGTCACCAGCTGCCGCACCCGCGCCTGCGGCAGCGCCGCGACCGCCTTGGCGGTGCCGGCGAAGTCCGCCAGCACGTCGTGCCGTCCGTTGAGGACGGTCAGCGGGCAGCTCAGCCCGGTCACCTGCGTTCGCGCCGATGCGCTCCACGCGAGGCTCAGCGCCAGATGCCACTGCCAGTCCGGGTGCAGCAGCTGCCGCAGCACCGCCGCGGCGACCTCCCGGTCCACCTCGGGGCGCAGCAGGCCGCTGCACCGCACGAGCTGCGCCGTGAAGTCCGTGACCGGCAGCCGGGATGTGATCGACGTCAGCAGGCCGCCGACGACCTGCAGCGAGGCGGAGCCGCCCGCGGCGAGCAGCCGCCGGACGAGCTCCGGCACGCCGAGCGCCCCGAGCAGCGCGTCCGCGCCCGCCGTCGGCGGCCCGGCGAGGAGCATCAGCCCGCGGACCCGGTCCGGGAACCGGCGGGCGAGCTCGACCGCCACCACCGTCCCCGCCGACCAGCCGACGACCGTGCAGTCCTTCACCCCGGCGTCGTCGAGCACGGCCAGCGCGTCGTCGACGTGATCACCGAGCGTGCCCGCAGTGTCGTGTTTCGGTGTCCAGCCCAGCATTCGGGCCGACGAATCCACCGGCAGAATTTCGGGCGCCGCCCCGAGCTCCGGGCACACCAGAACCGCCTGCGGCACCCCGGTCTCCGGCGTCCAATTCGGGGACGCCCATTCCCGAGGCCGCATTCCACCTGCGGAAACGTCGAACTCGCGGAACAGCTGATCGGCCATCGAACCATTTTCCCCCAGCTGGGTGTGCGCAGTATCGAACAAATCACGTGTCGGGAAGCTTTTGCCGGAAAGACTCGCACGTTGGGGTGACCATGCCCTAGCCTCGTCCGGCGTGAGGATTCACGACGATCGCCCCGGCGGTGCGGGCGGCTACCCCGACGATCGCAACTACGGCGCGCACGCCCAGCAACCCGGTGCGGGTGCGCAGGGTGCACCGAGTGCCGCGCAAGGTGCACCCAGTGCGAGGAGCATGCAGAGCCTCAGCGCGCAGAAGTACAACTACTACGACGACGATGACGGCTACAGCGACGCCGAAGCCACGTCCATGGTCGACCAGCGCGGCAGCGCCTCGGGCGACTACTACGACGAGCTCGGCGACTCGCGCAAGCCCTTCGGCTGGAACGCGGGCACCGACCTGGGCCTGCTGATCCTGCGACTGGCGCTGGGCGGGCTCTTCCTCGCCCACGGCGTGCAGAAGCTCTTCGGCGTCCTCGGCGGTCCGGGACCGGACGGCTTCGCCATGGCGCTGAGCAAGATGGGCTTCGAGAACAGCGCCATGCTTGCCCTGATCACCGGCGGCACCGAGCTCGGCGCGGGCGCGCTGCTGGTGCTGGGCCTGTTCACGCCGCTGGCTGCCGCCGGCATCGTCGGCGTGATGGCCAACGCGATCTTCCTCAAGCTCGGTTCCGGGTTCTTCGCCGCCACCGGCGGTTTCGAGTTCGAGGCGACGCTCGGCGTGCTGGGCCTCGGATTGATGTTCACCGGCCCCGGCCGGGTGGCGTTGGACTACGGGCGCGTGTGGTTCCGCCGCCCGCTGATCTTCGGGTTCATCGCCCTGATCATCGCGGCCGCCGCGTCCGCAGCGGTCCTGATCCTGTTCCACCGCCCCTGACCGCGGGACGGCTCGAAGCGGGGGCGCGCACGGAAAGTGCGCGCCCCCGCTTCGTCGTTCGCGAGGCGCTACCGGACCCGGTTCTGCTCGGCGTGGCAACCGCCGAACCGGGCGCGGTAATAGGCCAGTCAGCCTTCTCGCCGCCCGAGATGGTGAGCGTGTCACCGTCGATTTCGTAGCCGTAGTCGAGAGTTTCGCCCTCGCTGCCGCAGAACCGGGATTCGAGGTCGGAGCCGGGTTGCTCGGCGCCGAAGGGCTTTTCCCACCTGCGCGCGGAATTCGCGGGCGAGATCCCGGGTCTCCGCTGCCCTCGGGTGCTGGACGTAGTGCGCGACGGCGGGCTGCGGGTTCGCGCCGGTGATCACGCTGCGCCCGTGCCCGTGGTCCCACTGCGAATCACCAGTGCAAAGCGGTCTTCCGTCCGGTTCAGGAAAACGTGAGGGGCACCCTTGTGGCAAAGGGTGCCCCTCGCGTTCGGAAGGCAGATCACTTGTTGACGTCGCGGACCGCTCCGTAGGAGGCGGAGGTGGCGAGGCGGGCGTAGGCGCGCAGCGCCGCCGTGACCTTGCGGTCGCGGCCCACCGGCTGCCACGGGTGCTCGCTGGCGTCCATCTTGGCGCGGCGCTCGGCCAGGACCTCTTCGGAGACCAGCAGTTCCATCTTGCGCTCGCGGACGTCGATGAGGATCTGGTCGCCGTTCTGGACCAGGCCGATCGTGCCGCCGCTGGCCGCCTCCGGGGAGATGTGCCCGATCGACAGGCCGGACGAGCCGCCGGAGAAGCGGCCGTCGGTGATCAGCGCGCACTTCTTGCCCAGGCCTGAGCCCTTCAGGAACGCCGTCGGGTGCAGCATTTCCTGCATGCCCGGGCCGCCCGCCGGACCCTCGTAGCGGACCACCAGCACCTCGCCCGGCTGGATCTCCTTGTTCAGGATCACCGAAACGGCCTGCTCCTGGCTTTCCACCACGCGCGCCGGGCCCTGGAAGTGCCAGAGTTCCTCCTCGACACCGGCGGTCTTGATCACCGCGCCCTCTTCGGCGAGGTTGCCCTTGAGCACGGCCAGGCCGCCGTCGGCGGTGTAGGCGTGCGCGACGTCGCGGATGCAGCCGTTCTCGGCATCGGTGTCCAAAGAGGACCAGCGGTTCTCGGTGGAGAACGCCTTCGTGGTGCGGACTCCGCCCGGCGCCGCGTGGAACAGCTCGATGGCCTCCGCCGACGGCGACTCGCCGCGGATGTCCCAACTGGACAGCCACTCGGTCAGGCTCGCGCTGTGCACCGAGGAAACGTCGCGGTGCAGCAGGTCCGCCCGGTCGAGTTCGCCGAGGATCGCGCTGATGCCGCCGGCCCGGTGCACGTCCTCCATGTGGTAGTCGGAGTTCGGGCTGACCTTCGACAGGCACGGCACCCGGCGGCTGGTCTCCGCGATGTCGTCCAGCGTGAAGTCGATCTCGCCTTCGAGCGCCGCGGCCAGCGTGTGCAGCACCGTGTTCGTGGAGCCGCCCATGGCCATGTCCAGCGCCATCGCGTTCTCGAACGCCTTCTTGTTCGCGACCGAGCGCGGCAGCACCGACTCGTCGTCCTCGCCGTAGTAGCGCTTGGCGATGCGCACCACCGTGCGGCCGGCCTCCTCGAACAGGTCGCGGCGGGCGGCGTGGGTGGCCAGCGTGGACCCGTTGCCGGGCAGCGCCAGGCCGAGGGCCTCGGTGAGGCAGTTCATCGAGTTGGCGGTGAACATGCCCGAGCACGAACCGCACGTCGGGCAGGCCGAGCGCTCGACCTCGGAGAGCCCGTCGTCGTCCACCGCCGGGCTCGCGGACGCCGAGATCGCCGTGATCAGGTCGGTCGGCGCTTGCGCCACGCCGTCCACCACGACCGCCTTGCCGGCCTCCATCGGCCCGCCGGAGACGAACACCGTCGGGATGTTCAGCCGCATCGCGGCGTTGAGCATGCCGGGCGTGATCTTGTCGCAGTTGGAGATGCACACGAGCGCGTCGGCCTGGTGCGCGTTGACCATGTACTCCACCGAGTCGGCGATCAGCTCGCGCGAGGGCAGCGAGTAGAGCATCCCGCTGTGGCCCATCGCGATGCCGTCGTCCACCGCGATGGTGTGGAACTCGCGCGGCACGCCCCCGGCCTCGCGGATCGTGGCGGCGACCACGTCGCCGAGGTCGCGCAGGTGCACGTGGCCGGGCACGAACTGGGTGTAGGAGTTGGCGATCGCCACGATGGGCTTGCCGAAGTCGTCGTCGGTCATGCCGGTGGCACGCCACAGCGAGCGGGCGCCGGCGGCATTCCGTCCGTGTGTCGTGGTGCGGGAACGCAACTGAGGCATTTTGAAGGTTTCCAAACTCGTTTTGCGTGGCGGTGCAATTAGCGGAACCTCAGAAGCCTTCTCGACTCCGGGATCCCCGGACCAATACGCGGCGTCGGGGCTGTCCTCGCGAGAAGACTTCTGAGAACCCGCGGCGGTGCAAGTTGCTCAGGCGGGCTAAGCGGCTTCGCCGCTTGCGGCCGCTTTCGGCCTTGCGAGTCGGGCGTCGCGGCGGCGGTCTACCACCGGAAGTGGCTTCGCCACTTGCCTGACGGCGAGGCGTTGCGAGCCCGCCCCCGGACCGCGCCTTGTGGGCGCGGAAAGTTGCGGTGCGGCCGACATTACTCCTGCGTGGTCGGGTCGGGCAGCCGCCCACCGCTGATCGCCGCTACTCGCGGCAGGTCGCGCACCCGCACCGCCGGGAGTTGGACCTCCTTGCCGGAGCGCAGCACTGCCTTGAGCCAGCGCTTCTCGTTCAGCCGCAGCGACACCACGTCATCCCAGCCGAACTTGGCGCGGCCGAAGACCGTGCGCACCGTCACCTGCTCGGCGTCGACCGTGGTCCGGGTCCGCAGGATCCACACCAGCAGCCCGAGCGGGATCAGGTAGAGCAGCAGCGCCCAGGTGCCCGCCGTGGTGGCGAGCGGGGTGGCGCAGATGGCGACCGCCAGCACGCCCAGCAGCGCCACCGGCGTGATCCGGAACGTCAGGGACTTCGGGCCCTCGGGCGCCGCCTGGGCGGGCGCCTCGTCGGTCTGCTCCGCGTCGGAGGACTCGGCGGCCCGTTCCGCGTCGGAGGACTTGGTGTCGGACGGCTCCGGGGCGGGCTGCTTGGCGTCGGGCTGCTCGGGCTCCTGCGGGGTCTCGCTCACGCCCTCGATGGTCTCACCTGCGAATCCCGGCCTCGTGAGCGGCCGATCGCCGCCCGCGATCGGCGATCGGCGTGACCGTTCCGATGCGCTCGGCTCACGCGTCACATGTCACATCCCACGACGCGGAAGGTCCTGGATGGCATCGCTGAGCTGGGATTATCGCTGAAATCAGGGTCGCGTCGGAGGATTTCGGACGTCCACGATGCGGGAAGATCGTCCCGCATGGTTTGACGTCGCGGGTCGCTTTGATTAACGTCCTTGCCATGCTGCGACTGCACAACATTCTCGTACTTCCCCGGCGCGTCGACGCCTAGGAAGTTCGCAGCGTCGACGCGCCAACCCTCGTCAGGCCTATTTGGGGTCTGCGGGGGTTTTTTCGTGTCCGGTCCAACTACCGACCCCGAGGCAGACCCGATGACCAGCGCCAATACTCGGCAGAATCCGGTCCCGGCGCCCCCGCCAGGACGCCGTCCCAAGCCCGCGCCGCCCAGCGGTGCCCCAGTGAAGATGACCGGTGCGCAAGCACTGGTGCGCTCGCTGGAGTCCGTCGGCTGCGAGATCGTCTTCGGGATTCCGGGCGGCACGATCCTCCCCTCCTACGACCCGCTCCTCGACTCGAAGAAGGTCCGGCACGTCCTGGTGCGTCACGAGCAGGGCGCCGGGCACGCGGCCACCGGCTACGCGCAGGCCACCGGCAAGGTCGGGGTGTGCATGGCGACCTCCGGCCCGGGGGCGACCAACCTGGTCACCGCGCTCGCCGACGCCCACATGGACTCGGTCCCGGTCGTCGCGATCACCGGCCAGCAGAGCACCGGCCTGATCGGCACCGACGCCTTCCAGGAAGCCGACATCTGCGGCATCACGCTGCCGATCACCAAGCACAACTTCCTGGTCACCGACCCGGAGGACCTGCCGCGGACCATCGCCGAGGCGTTCTACATCGCCTCCAGCGGCCGCCCCGGCCCGGTGCTGGTGGACATCCCGAAGGACGTCCAGCAGGCGACCATGTCGTTCTCCTGGCCGCCGGAGATGAAGCTGCCCGGCTACCGGCCGACCAGCAAGCCGCACGGCAAGCAGGTCCGGGAGGCCGCCAAGCTGATCACCGAGGCGCACCGCCCGGTGCTCTACGTCGGCGGCGGGGTCATCAAGGCCGACGCGCACGCCGAGCTGCGGCAGCTGGCCGAGCGCAGCGGCATCCCGGTGGTCACCACGCTGATGGCGCGCGGCGCGTTCCCCGACTCGCACCCGCAGCACATGGGCATGCCCGGCATGCACGGCACGGTCGCCGCGGTCGCCGCGATGCAGCGCGCCGACCTGCTGATCGCGCTGGGCACCCGCTTCGACGACCGGGTCACCGGCCAGCTGTCGTCGTTCGCGCCGGAGGCCAAGGTCGTGCACGCCGACATCGACCCGGCGGAGATCTCCAAGAACCGCTACGCGGACGTGCCGATCGTCGGCGACTGCAAGGAAGTGATCGTCGAGCTGATCGACGCGGTCGCCGCCGCCACCGAGGAGCACGGCACCGCCGACCTGTCGCCTTGGCAGGCGGACCTCGACGACCTGCGCAAGCGCTTCCCGCTGGGCTACCAGTGGCCGACCGACGGCAGCCTGTCGCCGGAGTACGTCATCGAGCGCCTCGGCAAGCTGGTCGGGCCGGACGCGATCTACGCCGCCGGAGTCGGCCAGCACCAGATGTGGGCCGCGCAGTTCGTCGGCTACGAGAACCCGCGCACCTGGCTGAACTCCGGTGGCCTCGGCACGATGGGCTACGCGGTGCCCGCCGCGATGGGCGCCAAGGCCGGCATGCCGGGCAAGGCGGTGTGGGCCATCGACGGCGACGGCTGCTTCCAGATGACCAACCAGGAGCTCGCCACCTGCGCCATCGAGGACATCCCCATCAAGGTGGCCGTCATCAACAACGGCAACCTCGGTATGGTCCGTCAGTGGCAGAACCTGTTTTACGCCGAGCGCTACTCACACAGTGACCTCGGCACCCACAAGCACCGCATTCCGGACTTCAAACTGCTGGCCGAGGCCTACGGCTGCGCGGGCCTGCGGTGCGAGTCCAAAGAGGACGTCGACAGCGTCATCCAGCGGGCGATGGAGATCAACGACCGACCCGTCGTGATCGACTTCGTGGTGGGCAAGGACGCCCAGGTGTGGCCGATGGTGGCCGCGGGCACCGGAAACGACGAGATCATGGCGGCGCGCGGCATCCGCCCGCTGTTCGAAGAGGACGAGGGGTGAGCGCGCCCATGACCCGACACACGCTGAGCGTGCTGGTGGAGAACGTCCCCGGGGTGCTCGCCCGGGTGTCTGGCCTGTTCTCCCGGCGCAGCTTCAACATCGAGTCGCTCGCGGTCGGCCCGACCGAGCACCCGGAAATCTCCCGGATGACGATCGTGGTCGCCGTCTCCGACCAGCCGCTGGAGCAGGTCACCAAGCAGCTCAACAAGCTGGTCAACGTGATCAAGATCGTGGAGCTGGAGACCGATGCCGCGGTGCAGCGGGAGCTGCTGCTGGTGAAGGTCCGAGCCGACGCGTCGGTGCGCAGCCAGGTGCTGGAGACGGTGCAGCTGTTCCGCGCGAAGGTGGTGGACGTCTCGCCTGAGGCGCTGACCATCGAGGCCACCGGTACCGCCGATAAGCTCGACGCGCTGCTGCGAATGCTGGAACCCTACGGCGTCCGCGAGATGGTGCAGTCGGGAACGATCGCGATCGGGCGTGGCCCGCGCTCCATCACGGCCACTGCAGTGCGCTGATCCGGCGCCCCCGCCACAGGACCGAAAACCGAAGAACCCGTCGCCGAATTCAGTCCGCGGAGCCGTCCTGGCGGGTACCCCGGACGAGAAGACCATCGCTTCGGCGGCGGGTACGAAGAAGTCCCGAAAGGAAAAGCTGAATCACCATGGCAGTTGAAATCTTCTACGACGCGGACGCCGACCTGGGCATCGTGCAGGGCCGCAAGGTCGCGGTCATCGGCTACGGCAGCCAGGGCCACGCCCACGCGCTGAGCCTGCGGGACTCGGGTGTCGACGTGCGGATCGGCCTCCCGGAGGGCTCCAAGTCGCGCGCCAAGGCGGAGGAGGAGGGCCTGCGGGTGCTCACCCCGGCCGAGGCCTCCGCGGAAGCCGACCTGATCATGATCCTGGCGCCCGACACCAAGCAGCGCGAGATCTACGCCAACGACATCGCGCCGAACCTGAAGCAGGGCGACGCGCTGTTCTTCGGCCACGGCTTCAACATCCGCTACGGCCTGATCCAGCCGCCGGCGGACGTCGACGTCGCCATGGTCGCGCCGAAGGGCCCGGGCCACCTGGTGCGCCGCCAGTTCGTCGACGGCAAGGGCGTGCCCTGCCTGATCGCGGTCGAGCAGGACGCCTCCGGCAACGCCCAGGCGCTGGCGCTGTCCTACGCCGCCGCCATCGGTGGCGCGCGGGCCGGCGTCATCAAGACCACCTTCAAGGAGGAGACCGAGACCGACCTGTTCGGTGAGCAGGCGGTCCTCTGCGGTGGCGCGAGCGCCCTGGTGCAGAACGGCTTCGAGGTGCTGGTCGAGGCCGGCTACCAGCCGGAGATCGCCTACTTCGAGGTGCTGCACGAGCTCAAGCTGATCGTGGACCTGATGTGGGAGGGCGGCATCGCCGGCCAGCGCTACTCCTGCAGCGACACCGCCGAGTACGGCGACCTCACCCGCGGCCCGCGGGTCATCGACGCCCACGTCAAGGAGTCGATGCGCAAGATCCTGGGCGAGATCCAGGACGGCACCTTCGCCAAGGAGTGGGTGGCCGAGGACGAGGCCGGGCGCCCGAACTTCACCAAGCTGCAGGCCGAGGGCAACGCCCACCAGATCGAAGAGGTCGGCAAGAAGCTGCGTTCGCTGATGTCCTGGACCAACAAGTGATTTCTGGATTCCAGGCTCGTCTTGCGTGGCGGTGCAGGTAGCGGCCCCCCTGCGGGAATCACGGCCGCCGCCTGGACTGTGGGATCCCCGATTTGTGTATGACCAATACGCGGCATCGGGGACTGGCCTCGCCCAGTAGCCCAGCAGGGCGGGCACCGTCTGAGAACCCGCGGCGGTGCAAGCTGCGAGGGCGGGCTATGCGCCTGCGGCGCATGCGTCCGCTTTCGTAGGTGCCGGTTGAGCGTCGCGGCTGCGGTTTCCCGCCGGAAGCGGCTGTGCCGCTTGCCTGACGGCATCACTTCGTCGGGCTGGCCTGCGGCACGATGGCTTGGTGAGTGGATTTGAGTTTCGGCGGCGTGCCGACCGCGCGTCCGGCCGATGCGAAAAGGCCCGGTGAGCCCCATAAGGGATCACCGGGCCTCGTGCTTCCGACCGGGAGCGGGTAGGTTCCCGGCCCGGTTTTCCCAGTTGCCAAAAGGCGGGAACCGGTCGCTGCGGGTGAGGGATAAGGTACGCATCGTGAGTGCAGACAACGAGATCGTCGACAACAAGGCGCACATCCGCCACAAGCTCGACTTCACCGACGCGGAGTGGATCACCAGCACCGACGACCCGGACGAGCCGGGCGTGGAGATCGCTTTCGTGGACGGCTACATCGGCATGCGCAACGGCGCCGAACCGGAGGGCCCGGTCCTGGTCTTCACTCCCGAGGAGTGGGACGCGTTCGTAGCTGGAGCCAAGGACGGCGAGTTCGACGAGCCGTGATCTTGAGAGTGGACGGCTCGTTTTGCGTGGCGGTGCGAGTGGCGGCCCCCTGCGGGAGTTGCAGAAGCATTCTCGGCTGTGGGATCCCCGGCTTATGTGACCAATACGCGGCGTCGGGCCTGTCCTCGCTGGGAGAACCCCAGCGGGGTGCTAAGCGGCTGCGCCGCTTGCGGTAGCTCTCGCGGGTGTGAGTTGAGCGTCGCGGCGGCGGATGCGTCTGGCGGGAAGCGGGACTCGCTCGTGCAGGTGTCAGAAGGCCGCCCCGGGTACCGGCGGGTGTCGTGGCGCGGGGTAGCCGGGGCCCTGCGGCCGCTCGGGTGACAACGCGTCCCAGCGGCGTCGCGCGTCGTGTTCGCGGCCCGGTTGATCTGCGACAATGCCGAAGAATCGGGTTTAACGGGCGGGCGATTCCGGGCCGGTGATCCGGGCAACACCCTTGTGAACGCTTTCTCAAACTCCCGTTAAACTTCGACCCCGTCCGGGCACATCGCCGTGCCGACCGTGATCTTCAAAAATGGAGTTCGCCCGTGACCAACGCAAGCCGTCCTGTCGTCCTTATCGCCGAGAAGCTGGCACCGTCCGTGATCGAGGCCCTCGGGGACGAGGTCGAGATCCGCAACGTGGACGGCACCGACCGGCCGGCGTTGCTCGACGCCGTCGCCGACGCCGATGCGCTGCTGGTCCGCTCCGCCACCAAGGTCGACGCCGAAGTGCTGTCGGCGGCGAAGAAGCTCAAGGTCGTCGCCCGCGCCGGGGTCGGCCTGGACAACGTCGAGGTGCCCGCCGCCACCGAGCGCGGCGTGATGGTGGTCAACGCCCCCACCTCCAACATCGTCTCGGCCGCCGAGCACGCGATGGCGCTGCTGCTCGCGGTGGCGCGCAACGTCGCGCAGGCCGACGCGAGCCTCAAGGGCGGCGAGTGGAAGCGCAGCTCCTACACCGGTGTGGAGCTCAACGGCAAGACCGTCGGTGTCGTCGGCCTGGGCAAGATCGGCCAGCTGTTCGCGCAGCGCGTCGCCGCCTTCGGCACCAAGCTGATCGCCTACGACCCCTACGTTTCGGCGGGCCGCGCCGCGCAGCTGGGCATCGAGCTGGTCTCGCTCGACGAGCTGCTGGCCCGCGCCGACGCGATCTCCATCCACCTGCCCAAGACCGCCGAGACGCTCGGCCTCATCGGCGCCGAGGAGCTGAAGAAGGCCAAGCCGGGCCTGCTGGTCGTCAACGCCGCCCGCGGCGGCCTGATCGACGAGGACGCGCTGGTCGACGCACTGCGCAACGGCCAGATCGGCGGCGCGGGCATCGACGTGTTCAAGACCGAGCCGACCACCGACAGCCCGCTGTTCCAGCTGCCCAACGCGGTCGTCACCCCGCACCTGGGCGCGTCCACCGTGGAGGCGCAGGACCGCGCGGGCACCGACGTGGCCCGCTCGGTGCGGCTGGCGCTGCGCGGCGACTTCGTGCCGGACGCCGTCAACGTGCAGGGCGGCGTGGTCGGCGAGGAGGTCCGCCCGTACCTGTCGCTGACCCAGAAGCTTGGCCAGGTGCTGGCCGCGCTGGTCGGCAGCACGCCGAGCTCGGTGACCATCGAAGCCCGCGGCGAGCTGGCCGACGAGGACGTCTCGGTGCTGCAGCTGGCGGCGCTGCGCGGTGTGTTCGCCGGCGCCGTGGAGAACCAGGTGACCTTCGTCAACGCGCCGCAGCTGGCCGAGGACCTGGGCGTGCAGGTCGAGGTCAAGACCTCCCCGGAGAGCCCGAACCACCGCAGCGTGGTGTCGGTGCGCGCGGGCCTGCCGGACGGCCGCACCGCCGTGGTCTCGGGTGCGCTGTCCGGGTCGAACCAGGTGGAGAAGCTGGTCGAGGTCAACGGCCGGCACTTCGACCTGCGGGCCGAGGGCAACGTGCTGCTGCTGGAGTACCCGGACCGGCCGGGTGTGATGGGCCGGGTCGGCACCCTGCTCGGCGAGGTCGGCGTGAACATCGAGGCGGCGATGGTCAGCCAGACCACCGAGCGCTCGGAGGCGATCATGCTGCTCCGCGTCGACCGCCCTGTCGAGCCGGGCGTGCTGGAGCCGATCGGCGCCGCAGTCGGTGCCCGCATCGTGCGCACCGTTAGCTTCGAGTAACCCGGGCGAGTGACACGGGGGTCGTTCCGCATTGTGGGACGGCCCCCGTGTCGTACCAGGGACCGATGGTCATCTCACTCCAATGGGTGTCCCGCAGTGTGGGAAAGTTCATCCACTTGGTGGGCCCGGCATGCCGCTGCCCGCAGTCGTGCCGGTAGCCTTCGGCTCAACAGTTCGAGCCCCGCGGGTCGGGGTGGTTCTCGGGAGGTGTGTAGATGCGGCTCGCTGTGATCCCCGGCGACGGGATCGGGCCGGAGGTTATTGCCGAGGCACTCAAGGTCCTCGGTGAAGTGGTGCCGGATACCGAGATCACTCGTTACGACCTGGGGGCGGCGCGCTGGCACGCGACCGGGGAGCTGCTGCCCGAGTCAGTGCTGGGTGAACTCCGCCAGCACGACGCGATCCTGCTCGGCGCGGTCGGTGATCCGACGGTGCCCAGCGGAATCCTGGAGCGCGGCCTGCTGCTGCGGTTGCGCTTCGAGCTCGACCACCACGTGAACCTGCGGCCGGCCCGGCTCTACCCGGGCGTGAAGAGTCCGATTGCCGACCCCGGCGAGATCGACATGGTCGTGGTTCGCGAGGGCACCGAGGGTCCGTACGCGGGCAACGGTGGTCTGCTGCGCAAGGACACCACGCACGAGATCGCGACCGAGGTCAGCATCAACACCGCGTTCGGCGTGGAGCGGGTGGTGCGCGACGCGTTCGCCCGCGCCGCCTCCCGGCCGCGCAGGCACCTGACGCTGGTGCACAAGACCAACGTGCTCACCCACGCCGGATCGTTGTGGTCGCGCGTGGTGGAAGAGGTCTCGCTGCAGTACCCGGACGTCACCGTGGCCTACCAGCACGTGGATGCCACCACGATCCACCTGGTCACCGACCCGGGCCGGTTCGACGTGATCGTCACCGACAACCTCTTCGGCGACATCATCACCGACCTGGCCGGCGCCGTCACCGGCGGCATCGGCCTGGCCGCCAGCGGCAACATCGACGCCACCCGGCGCAACCCGAGCATGTTCGAGCCGGTGCACGGCAGCGCGCCGGACATCGCCGGGCAGGGCGTGGCGGACCCGACCGCGGCGGTGCTGTCGGTCGCGATGCTGCTCGACCACGTCGGCCTGACCGAGGCCGCCAAGCGGGTCGAGGCGTCGGTGGCGTTCGACCTGGCCACCCGCGACCACGCGGCGCCGGGCGCGACCTTCGCGATCGGCGACCGCCTCGCGGCGCTGGTCTCCTCCCGCGAGGTCGCTCCGCAGTCCTGATCTCGTTCGTCGCGAAGAGGGCGTCCCGGCTGGGGCGCCCTCTTCGTTGATCCGATGTGCAACTCGTGAGTTGCACATCGGGCGATGAAGTGCAACCCTTAGGTTGCACAGTCGTGGATTGGAGTGGGCATGGTTTCCGACCGGATCGAACGTGAGATCGTCATCGAGGCGCCTGCGGAACAGGTGTGGGCGGCCCTGCTGGAACCCGAGTTCTGGCTCGGCGAGGCGGATCCGACCGGCGTCGAGGTCGGCGAAGGCAGCCGGCTGGTCTCGGAGCACACCGAGTACGGCAGCTTCCCGCAGCTGATCGAGAAGCTGGAACCCAACCGCTACCTGGCCTACCGCTGGGCGAGCGCCTTCCCCGGCGAAGACCCGGCGGCCGGCAACTCCACGCTGGTCGAGTTCACCCTCGCCGAGGAAGGCGGAACGACCCGGCTGCGCGTGGTCGAAAGCGGGTTCGCCGCGCTCGCCGCGTCGGAGGAGGAGCGGCGCGGTGCGGTCGACGACAACACCGGCGGCTGGGAGCAGGTGCTGGACGAAGTCAAGCAGAAGGTGGAGAAGCGGCAGGCGTGACGGAGCACGGTGACGTCGACGAGGTGCTGGCGGCGCTGGCCGACCCGACCAGGCGGCAGCTCGTGGACCTGCTCGGCGAGCGCGGCGAGGCCAGCGCGACGGCGCTGGCCGCCGCGCTGCCGGTGTCGCGGCAGGCGGTCGTCAAGCACCTGGCGGTGCTGGAGAACGCCGGCCTGGTGACGTCGAACCGGGTGGGGCGGGAAGTCCGCTTCGCGATCCGGTCGGAGCCGCTGGAGGTGACGGCGCGCTGGCTGGCGTCCCGCGCCGCGCGGTGGGACCGGCGGCTGGCGGCGATCAAGCGGCGCGCCGAATCCGGGCAGTAGGCCGCCGGGCCCGGGAGAACAAGTGCCCGCAGTTCATGGTTCCCGAGGCGCCGGTTGATGCGGGCGAGCCCGGATGGTGGGAAGCGGTGGCCATCTGGTGGTCCGGGGCCGTGTTGTGGCAGCATGTGGACGTGGCTTTCCGCAGTGTGATCATTATTGGCAAGCGCGCCGGGTAGACGATTCCGCACCCCGGCGCGCTGACCTCTCGCACCTGCGGGGGGTCTTTTTTGTTGCCTGCGCCGCCGCTCCACCCATCTCCGACGCCGACGGGAGAAATCCAGTGACCCGCACCAATCCGGCCGGAACGCCGCTGGGCGACGACTTCCACGTGTACGACACGACCCTGCGGGACGGCGCGCAGCGCGAGGGCATTTCCTACTCGGTCACCGACAAGCTCGCCGTCGCGCGGCTGCTGGATTCGCTGGGCGTCGGCTTCATCGAAGGCGGCTGGCCCGGCGCGCTGCCCAAGGACACGGAGTTCTTCCACCGCGCCGCCGAAGGCGAACTCGAACTCGCGCACGCCGCCCTCGTCGCCTTCGGCTCCACCCGGCGCGCCGGGACCAAAGTGGACGAAGATCCGCAGGTGCGGGCGCTGCTGGATTCGCGCGCGCCGGTGGTGACCTTGGTGGCCAAATCGGACCGCCGGCACATCGAGCGGGCGCTGCGCACCGATGTGGCCGAGAACTGCGCGATGGTCGCCGACACGGTGCGCTACCTGGTCGGGGAGGGGCGCCGGGTGTTCCTCGACGCCGAGCACTTCTTCGACGGCTACGCCTTCGATCCCGACACCTCGCTGCGCGTGCTGGATGCCGCCGCGAACGCGGGCGCCGACGTCGTCGTGCTGTGCGACACCAACGGCGGGCAGCTGCCGCTGCAACTGGCCGAGACGGTCCGCGAAGTCGTGTCGCGCACGGGATTCCGCGTCGGAATCCACTGCCAGGACGACACCGGCTGCGCGGTGGCCAACAGCGTCGCCGCCGTGCAAGCCGGCGCGACCCACGTGCAGTGCACCGCCAACGGCTACGGAGAACGGGCGGGCAACGCGGATCTGTTCGCCGTGATCGGCAATCTCGCCGCGAAACTGGAGATGCCGGTGTTGCCGGAGGGAAAGCTGCGCGAGCTGACCAGGGTTTCGCACGCGCTGGCCGAAATCGCCAACATCGCACCCGACACGCACCAGGCCTACGTCGGCCAGTCGACCTTCGCGCACAAGGCGGGGCTGCACGCGAGCGCGATCAAAGTGGACCCCGAGCTGTACAACCACATCGATCCGGCGCTGGTGGGCAACGGGATGCGGGTGCTGGTCACCGAGATGGCCGGGCGCGCCAGCCTGGAGCTCAAGGGCGCCGAGCTCGGCCTCGACCTCACCGAGTCGCCGGCCGCCGTCACCGGGGCGGTGCGACGGGTGAAGGAACTGGAAGCCCGCGGCTGGTCCTTCGAAGCGGCCGACGCGTCACTGGAACTGCTGCTGCGCGGTGAGATGGCCGCCGTGGCGGACGGCGATCCGGTCGACGCGCCGTTCGAACTGGAGTCGTACCGCGTCGTGCTCGACCACCGCTCGGACGGCGAGACGGTTTCCGAAGCGACCGTAAAGGTGCACGTCGCGGGTGAGCGCGTGATCGCCACCGCCGAGGGCAACGGGCCGGTCAACGCGCTCGACGCGGCGCTGCGCGCGGCGCTGGTGCCGCACCTGCCGTGGCTGGAAAGCGTTGAGCTGGCCGACTACAAGGTGCGGATCCTCACCGACGCGCCCGGCACCGACGCGGTAACCCGCGTGCTCGTGGAATCCCGCGACGGCGAGGAGGAGTGGACCACAGTGGGCGTGCACGGCAACATCGTCGAGGCGAGCTGGCTCGCGCTCTGCGACGCGCTGGTGTACAAGGCCCTGCGGCGCAACGCGATCGGAACCCGCTGACCGCTCGCTGCCGCGGACGACCGGGTGCGGCGGCGAGCGTTACGCTGGTGACGGTCCACTTTCGATTCCGGAGGTTCGTCTTGCGCTTGGCACGTGTCGCCCACTCCGACGGAGTGTCCTTCGTCGCACTGGAGCCGGATCCGGCCGCACCGCAGGAGAAGGTGCTGGCGGTCGAGATCGACCAGCACCCGTTCGGCGACCCGACGTTCACCGGTCGCAAGTGGCCGATGGCCGATGTCCGGCTGCTCGCCCCGATCCTGCCCACCAAGGTCATCTGCGTGGGCAAGAACTACGCCGAGCACGCCCGCGAGATGGGCTCGGAACCGCCGGAGAACCCGGTGATCTTCATGAAGCCGTCGACCTCGGTGATCGGCCCCAACGCCGCGATCAAGCTGCCGCCGAACTCCGCGCGGGTGGACTTTGAGGGCGAACTCGCCGCCGTCGTCGGGCAGCCGTGCAAGGACGTGCCGGAGGCGCGGGGCGCCGAAGTGCTGCTGGGCTACACGATCGCCAACGACGTCACCGCGCGCGACCAGCAGCAGGCCGACGGGCAGTGGACGCGGGCCAAGGGCTACGACACGTTCTGCCCGCTGGGCCCATGGATCGACACCGCGGCGAACCCGGCGGACCTCGCGATCCGCACCGAACTGGACGGCGAGGTCAAGCAGAACTCGCGGACCTCGCTGCAGATCCACGACATCGGGGCGCTCGTGTCGTGGATCTCGCGGGTGATGACGCTGCTGCCGGGCGACGTGATCCTCACCGGCACGCCGGCGGGCGTGGGCCCGATGCAGGCGGGCCAGAAGGTCTCGGTCTCCATCGACGGCCTCGGCACCCTGACCAACCCGGTCCAGCAGGGCTGAAAGACCCGTGAGTCTTTTGGGTTGCCATAGCAGCCCAAAAGACTCACGGCCCGGTCCTCAGCGGAGTGCGGCCTTGGGCGGGCGTTCGCGGACCGCGCCGTAGGCGAGGATGTACGCAGGGATCTTGCGCAGCCACGGGACGTTCGACATCGCCCGCACAGGCAGCGGCAGGCGTGCGGTGTTTCCGAAGTCGATTTCTCCTTGCAGCGCCGGGGTGATCACGTTCTTGTGGATCACGCGCTGCAGCCGCTGGAGTAGCACCGTCGTCGGCCAGCGCCGCCGCTGAACCGCCGCGACGTGCTTGCGCCGCAAATGCCCGTCGCGCAGCGGCCCGGCCAGGTGGCGGGCCGCCGCGACAGCATCCTGCACCGCCAGGTTGACCCCGACACCGCCGACCGGCGACATCGCGTGCGCCGCGTCGCCGATGCACAGCAGACCCGGCACGTGCCACTTGCGCAGCCGGTCCAGCGTCACGTGCAGCAGCTTGACGTCGTCCCAGCTCTGCACCAACTCCCGCCCGGCCATCCAGGGGAAGAAGCGGACCAGGCGCTCGTTGAACTCCTCGATGGGCAGGTTGCGGCCCTCCGCATCGGTGCCCTTGCCGATGATCGACGCGACCTGGAAGTAGTCGCCCCGGTCGAACATGGCGGTGAAGGTGCGTTCGCGGATCAGGCCGATGCCGCCCGCCGGATCGCCGGCCTGCCGCGGAATCCGGAACCATCGCGCGTCCATCGGCGTCGGGAAGTCCCGCAGCCCGAGCTCGGGCATGTCGCGCACGAAGGAATTCCGGCCGTCGCAGGCCACCGTGATGGTGGCGCGCAGCTCGCCGGTCTCGCCGTCGGCGGTGCGGTAGCGCACCCCGTTGACCCGGCCGCCTTCCCGGATCAGTTCCGTCGCCCCGGTGTTCATCCGCAGGGTGAACGTCGGTTCCTGCTTGCCGGCATCGGCCAGCATGTCCAGGAAGTCCCACTGCGGAACCATCGCGATGTAGTTGTACTTCACGTTCAACGACTTGAAGTCGCCGAAGGTGAACAGCTCGCCCGCCGGGCCGATCGGCAGTTGCACCTGGTTCAGGCGGCGCTGCGGCAGTTCCGCGAAGCGCTCCGCCAGGCCCAGGTCGTCGAGCAGTTGCAGCGTGGTGGGGTGCACCGTGTCGCCGCGGAAGTCCCGCAGGAAGTCTCCGTGCTTCTCCAGCACGGTCACCTCGACGCCGGCCCTGGCGAGCAGCAGCCCCAGCACCATGCCCGCCGGCCCGCCGCCGATAACGCAGCAGGTGGTCCGCTCCATTGCGATCCCCTCCAGTTTTTCAACGGGTGTTGAATAAGCTCAGGATGCCCTGCCAGGGTGCGCCCGTCAACCGCCCGCGGCCGGTGACTACGCTGGATGTGTTATGAGCACGCCAGAAGCCGCAGCAAAAGCCGACGCCAGGACCGTTCGCGCCCGGTTCTGCCCCTCGCCGACCGGTACGCCGCACGTCGGCCTCATCCGCACCGCCCTCTACAACTGGGCGTTCGCCCGGCACAACAAGGGCACCCTGGTGTTCCGCATCGAGGACACCGACGCCAGCCGGGACACCGAAGAGTCCTACCAGGCGATCCTCGACGCGCTGCGCTGGTTGGGCCTCGACTGGGACGAAGGCCCCGAGGTCGGCGGCCCCTACGGCCCCTACCGGCAGAGCGAGCGGCGCGACAGCTACGCCGACATCGCCCAGCGCCTGCTGGCCGCCGGCGAGCTCTACGAGTCCTACTCCAGCCCGGAAGAAGTCGAAGCCCGCCACAAGGCCAAGGGCCGCGACCCCAAGCTGGGCTACGACAACCACGACCGCGACCTCACCGACGAGCAGGTCGAGGCCTACCGCGCCGAAGGCCGCAAGCCAGTGCTGCGGCTGCGGATGCCCGACCGCGACATCGCCTTCACCGACCTGGTGCGCGGCGAGATCACCTTCCCCGCGGGCAGCGTCCCGGACCCCGTGCTGGTGCGCGGCAACGGCGACCCGCTCTACACCCTCACCAACCCGGTCGACGACGCGCTGATGCACATCACCCACGTGCTGCGCGGCGAAGACCTGCTGTCCTCCACGCCTCGCCAGATCGCGCTCTACGAGGCGCTGCAGCGCATCGGCGTCACCGACTTCACCCCCGAATTCGGCCACCTGCCGTTCGTCATGGGCGAAGGCAACAAGAAGCTCTCCAAGCGCGACCCGCAGTCCAACCTGTTCCACCATCGCGACCGGGGTTTCCTGCCCGAAGGCCTGCTGAACTACCTCGCGCTGCTCGGCTGGTCCATCTCCGAGGACCGCGACGTGTTCAGCCTCGACGAGATGGTGGACGCCTTCGAGATCGGCCGCGTCAGCGCCAACCCGGCGCGCTTCGACCAGAAGAAGGCCGACGCGATCAACTCCGCGCACCTGCGCGCCCTCGCGCCCGACGACTTCGTCGACCGTGTGGTGCCGTACCTCATCCAGGGCGGCGTGCTCCCGGCCGAACCGACCGAACCGCAGCTCGCCACCGTGCGCGCCGCCGCGCCGCTGGTGCAGGAACGGCTGATCGTGCTCTCCGACGCGGTCGGCATGATGGGCTTCCTGTTCGCTGGCGACGACTTCGCGCCCGAACCCGCCTCCGCGGAGAAGGCCCTCGGCGAAGACGCCAAGCCGGTCCTGGAAGCCGCCATCAACGCCCTCGACGCGCTGCCCGAATGGACCACGGCGGCCATCGAGCAGGCGCTGAAGGACTCCGTCGTCGATGGCCTCGGCATCAAACCCCGCAAGGCCTTCGCGCCGGTCCGGGTGGCGATCACCGGGCGCACCGTGTCGCCGCCGCTGTACGAGTCCATGGAACTCCTCGGCCGCGACGTCTCCCTCGAACGACTGCGCAAAGCCCTCGGCTGAGAAGCAGGTTTTCCAGGCTCGTTCTGCGTGGCGGCGCGGGTGGCGGCCCCCTGCGGGATTTACGGTCGCCTTCTCGCTGTGGGATCCCCGATTCGTGTATGTCCAAATACGCGGCATCGGGGCTGTCCTCGCGAGAAGACGTCTGAGAACCCGCGGCGGTGCAAGTTGCGTAGGGGGCTAAGCGGCTGCGCCGCTTCAAAGGCAACAAGCCTGCCTGCCTGCCTCTGAGAAGCGGGTCGTGAGTGCGAGAACACACCCTCGCGCTCACGGCCGCCGCCGCCAACCGGACTCAACCGAAACAGGCCAACAGGATCACCGTGTTGGCCGAGTCGGACGCAGCGGGTGAACGCCTAGCCTCTCGGAGTGACATCCGCGCCTGAAACACCGACCACCCACGAACTCGGACAGATCAAAGCGGTCTGCCTCGATTTCGACGACACCCTGCTCGACAGCGGACGAGCGGCGCGGCACGGCCTGCGGGAACTCGTCGGCACCGACCGCGCCTGGCCGGTGTGGCAGCGAACCACGGACCAGCACTACGCGCGGTACGTCACCAACGAGATCGACTTCGACGTGATGTGCGTCGAACGAACCCAAGCGTTCTTCGCGGCCTTCGGCGAACAACTCGACACCGCCGAAGCGGCCCGCCGCGAAACCCTGCGAATGGCCGCCATGCAACGCGCCTGGGCCCTCTACGACGACGCCTGGCCGTGCCTCGACTGGCTCCGCGCCAGCGGCCTCCGGCTCGCTGTGATCACCAACGCGCCCAGCGCCTACCAGCGCAAGAAGATCGCCGCGGTCGGCCTCGCTGACGTCTTCGACGAGCTGATCATCTCCGCCGAGATCGGCGTCGCCAAACCGGATCCGCACATCTTCCACACCGCCTGCGACGCGCTCGGCCTGCGCCCCGAAGAAGTCGTCCACGTCGGAGACAAGCTCGACATCGACGCCCTCGGCGCCACCCGGGCCGGCCTGCACGGCATCTGGCTCAACCGCAGCAAGATCCAGGACCCGGCCGCGAACGTGCCGACCATCACGAGCCTCCACGAGCTCCCCGAACTCCTCGTCACCGACCTGCCCGCCGTGCCGACCGGGCCCGACAACGCGAAGCCCTGGCACCGCGCCGCCGAACTGGTCGGCCACTAACCCCGCCACCAGGCTGCTGCAACCGCCGCCACCTGCGACGATCCCCAAACAAGGGGGGCGAATTTCGGGACCCCGAAGGGATGGTCTAATATTCTTATCAACGCGGAGGGCAGCAGCCCGGAAGCCGAACTTCTCCCAGAGGAGATCGGAACACGGAGCTGTCCTCGCAGCACCATGGGGTATGGTGTAATTGGCAGCACGACTGATTCTGGTTCAGTTAGTCTAGGTTCGAGTCCTGGTACCCCAGCGAGCTGGTCACCTGGTGATCACTCAACAACGCGGTCCCGTCGTCTAGCGGCCTAGGACGCCGCCCTCTCAAGGCGGTAGCGCGGGTTCAAATCCCGTCGGGACTACAAGGGTGGGAGGGCTGCATCTGCGGAAATCGCAGATGTGGCCCTTTCCGTTTTTGTATTGGGGGGCCGAGCCCCCCCATGCCCCCCACGGTGCGGGGGTTGCTTTTTTGTTGGCTCCATCGCGTTTTTCGCGTACCCGGCCTGGGTTTCCGACCAGCAGAGTTGGATCGGCTTCCTCTCTGCCTTGCGAGTCGGCTCGACTTCGTCTCTGCCTTGGGAGTCGGATTGGCTTCGTCTTGTACTGGGGAGTCGGATTGGCTTCGTCTTGTACTGGGGAGTCGGATTGGCTTCGTCTTGTACTGGGGAGTCGGATTGGCTTCGTCTTGGGCTTGGGAGTTGGTCCGACTTCGTCTTGGCTTTGCGCGTTGGCTTCGGGTTGTGTGGTTTGACCGCCGCTCCTTGGTTGGGCTTCTTGTGTTGGCGTGGCCTTTGGGGTGCTTTGGGGTTCGCTGTTGTTGGGGTCGTCGGTACTTTTTCGTCGTGGCCGTGACGGGGCTTTGGGGGTCCTTGTGGGCCCGTGCATGACGTGGACCACCTTGGTCTGCATCGGCCCCTGATCTCGGTGTCCCGCGACCCGTGCGACCGCGTACCGGGCCTCGGTGAGCTAGCTGGATGGCGTGTTCGGCGTGTGGTGCGTCCGGGTTGGCAAGGTCATCGCCGCCGGCGGATCGGCCGGCTTCGACATGGCGCTGTTTCCTCGCGGCGCCTCTTCGGTGACGAGATCGCCTGCGGCATCCAGCTCGTCGTCGAGTACTCCCGCGCCTGTCGTTCGGTTCTGGCGCCGCTGTCGTCAGCCCGGAGCTCGAGGGACTCGCCCTTCGGTTGCTCGGCTATTCGTCGAAGTTGCTCGTCAGGGCTTCGGTGTGGTGCTGTTTTACGCGTTGATCTTTCGTCCGTTGTGTTGGTGGGGGGTGGGTGTTCGGCGGGGTTTTTGGGTGCTGTAGAGTTCTTCTTGTTGCGCGGTCCCGTCGTCTAGCGGCCTAGGACGCCGCCCTCTCAAGGCGGTAGCGCGGGTTCAAATCCCGTCGGGACTACCAGCAAGAGCCCCACTCGTTTGCGAGTGGGGCTCTTTTCGTGCTGTCGGCGCTTCGCGCCGTGTGGGCTCCGGTTCGGGATGTCCTCTGGTGAGGTTCGCTCGATGCTGGCCGCCTCAGCCCGGGTTCATCGCGGGCTGCAGTGCGTGACGCTGGAGCTCTCCGGGTGCTCCGAGCTTCGCCATGCTCACGACGCTTGGTTTTCCGGCTTGCTCTTCGGTCCTGCCTGGAACACCGTTGCCGGCTTTGACCGCGCGTTGAGATTTCCGTTGCCGGTGGTGGGCCTCGTCGTTCCGACCGTCTCAGCCTCATCCGCATCGACGCCAGGCTTCTGCCGGTTCTTCGGACGTTGTTCCCGTGGTTTGGGACGGTGTCGATCTTTTCGTGCATCCTTCGCAGGACGTCATTCCCGTGCTGCCCTCACCCGCCGCTTCGCCTGGTTCGTCGTCCTCTTCCGAATGTGGTCGTGGAGGAGTTGGGGGCTGTGGCTTCAACTGCCTTCAGCCGCGGGCGATCGCTGGTCGCGGTTGGTTCGGCTCGGGGCCGACAGCGGGTGGGAACCGTGTTGCACGGGCACCTTCGCGCGCGCCAGGGGCGGGGACGCCTTCGCCGGGATTCGCCGGTAGGGCAGGGGCGGCGGCTGTGACCGGCTTCGCCTCGCCGCCTGGCTGGAGGTCGGCGCTTCGCGCCGTGGCGTGGGTGGATGTCGGTGCTTCGCACCGTGTTGTTGTTCGTGGTGGGTTGTCGGCGCTTCGCGCCGTGTGTTGTGGGTGGTGTCGCGCTTCGCGCGTGGTGGGGGTTTTCAGCGATGCGGGCCGTTGGCCCGCATCGCCGGGGTTCAGAGGCGGTTTTGGAGGGCGTCTGCCGCCGCCAGCAGGTCTGCTGCCCAGCGGGCTCCTGGGCGTCGGCCCATCCTGTCGATCGGGCCTGAGACCGATATGGCCGCTACTACGTTGCCTTGGGTGTCTCTGACCGGTGCCGAGACGCTCGCCACTCCCGACTCCCTTTCCGCCACGCTTTGGGCCCAGCCCCTTCTCCTTACCTCCATCAGCGTTCTTTCCCCGTAGACCGCTTCCGCCAGGACCGCTCTCTGGGTTGCCGGATCCGACCAGGCCGCCAGGACCTTCGCTCCCGAGCCCGCCGTCATCGACAGCGCCGTTCCTACCGGGACCGTGTCCCGCAGGCCGCTCGGCGGTTCCGCCGTTGCTATGCACAGGCGTTGCATTCCGTCTCTTCTGTAGAGCTGGACGCTTTCGCCCGTAACGTCTCTAAGCTTTGGTAGGACCGTTGCCGCCGCTTCCAGAAGCGGGTCCACCGCGCCGCCTGCTAGTTCCGCCAGCGCCGCTCCTGGGCGCCAGCGGCCGTCCGAGCCCCTTCTCAGGAGGCGGTGGACTTCCAGGCCCACCGCCAGGCGGTGCGCCGTTGCTCTTGGCAGCCCCGTGCGGCTGCACAGTTCGGCCAGGCCGCACGGTTCGGCCGCTACCGCTTGGAGGACGGCCACTGCCTTGTCCAGTACTCCGATGCCGCTATGCTGTCCCACGTACCGATACTAACTTCCCGGCATCTGGGAAGTCCACTCTGTGGGAGAGACCCGATCCGGGTCTCGGCAGGCTCGACTGGGAGCAGCGATGGGAAAAACGCTCGCGGAGAAGGTTTGGGACGCGCACATCGTGCGCCGTGGTGAGGGGCACGAGCCAGACCTGCTCTACATCGATCTCCACCTGGTGCACGAGGTCACCAGTCCGCAGGCCTTCGAGGGGCTCCGGTTGGCCGGGCGGCCCGTCCGGCGGCCGGATCTGACGCTGGCCACCGAGGATCACAACGTGCCGACCACCGGCATCGACCTGCCGATCGCCGACCCGGTGTCCCGCACCCAGGTCGACACCTTGCGGAAGAACTGCGAGGAATTCGGCATCCGGCTGCACCCGATGGGCGACGCCGAGCAGGGCATCGTGCACGTCGTCGGGCCGCAGCTCGGGCTGACGCAGCCGGGCACCACCGTGGTCTGCGGCGACAGCCACACCTCGACGCACGGCGCGTTCGGCGCTTTGGCGTTCGGCATCGGCACTTCCGAGGTCGAGCACGTGCTGGCCACCCAGACGCTGCCGCTGAAGCCGTTCAAGACCATGGCCATCAACATCGACGGCACGCTGCGGCCCGGAGTCACCAGCAAGGACGTGATCCTCGCCGTCATCGCGAAGATCGGCACCGGCGGCGGCCAGGGATACGTGCTGGAGTACCGCGGCGAAGCGATCCGCCAGCTGTCCATGGAAGCCCGCATGACGGTCTGCAACATGTCGATCGAGGCGGGCGCGCGGGCCGGCATGATCGCGCCCGACGAAACGACTTTCGCCTACCTGAAGGGGCGGCCGCACGCCCCCGAGGGCGCGGACTGGGACGCCGCCGTCGAGTACTGGCGGACGCTGCGCACCGACGACGACGCCACATTCGACGCAGAAGTCACGCTGGACGCCGACGAGCTGACCCCGTTCGTCACCTGGGGCACCAACCCGGGGCAGGGCCTGCCGCTGGGCGAGCGGGTGCCGGACCCGGAGAAGATCGCCGACGAGGGCGAGCGGTTCGCCGCGGAGAAGGCCTTGGCGTACATGGGCTTGACGCCCGGGACGCCGCTGCGCGAGGTGTACGTGGACACGGTCTTCCTCGGTTCGTGCACCAACGGCCGGATCGAGGACCTGCGCGCCGCCGCCGAGGTTCTCAAGGGCCGCAAGGTCGCCGCGGACGTGCGGATGCTCGTCGTGCCGGGTTCGATGAAGGTCCGCAAGCAGGCGGAGTCCGAAGGGCTGAACGAGGTTTTCACCGCGGCCGGCGCGGAATGGCGTTCGGCCGGTTGTTCGATGTGCCTGGGCATGAACCCGGACCAGCTGACGCCGGGCGAGCGCAGCGCGTCGACCTCCAACCGCAACTTCGAGGGCAGGCAAGGCAAGGGCGGCCGCACGCACCTGGTCTCCCCGCTCGTCGCCGCGGCGACCGCCGTGCGCGGAACCCTGTCCTCCCCCGAAGACCTGAGCTGAACCACATCCCACCAGGAGCAGTGACGATGGAACCGTTCAAGACGCACACCGGGGTCGGCGTCCCGCTGCGCCGGTCCAACGTGGACACCGACCAGATCATCCCCGCCGTCTACCTCAAGCGGGTTTCCCGGACCGGCTTCGAGGACGCCCTGTTCGCCGCCTGGCGCGCGGACGAGGACTTCATCCTCAACCACGAGGTCTTCCGCAACGGCAGCGTGCTGGTCGCCGGGCCCGACTTCGGTACCGGGTCATCGCGCGAGCACGCCGTGTGGGCGTTGAAGGACTACGGCTTCCGGGTGGTCATCTCCAGCCGTTTCGCGGACATCTTCCGCGGCAACTCGGGCAAGCAGGGGCTGCTGGCGGCCCAGTGCGAGCAGTCCGATGTGGAGTTGCTGTGGAAGCTGCTGGAGAACGAGCCGGGTACCGCCGTGACGGTGGATCTGGAGCAGCGGACGGTGCATGCCAAGGACCTCACGGTGCCCTTCAGCATCGACGACTACACGCGCTGGCGGTTGCTGGAAGGGCTCGACGACATCGGTCTGACCCTCCGGCACGCCGAGACGATCGACACTTTTGAGCAGGCCCGGCCGAGCTTCAAACCGGCGACGCTGCCCGCCCACCAGGGCTGACCGAGACGCCTTTCGGGGGCGAGTTTTTCCTGGCATGAAAGGAAAAACTCGCCCACCGGAGGACAACTGAACAGTTGCTCCAGGAGCCCTACGGACCCCGTTGCCCGGACTCGAATGCCCACGCCCCAACGAAAAAATGAGGCGTGGCGAATGGCATTTGTTTGTCCGGGGCTTTACCGTTGACATTGAGTCGGCCCAACGGGGCCGTTGTTGTGTCCTGGGAGGGACTGAAGTGAACAAGGCCCAACTCATCGAGGCTCTGGCAGAACGCCTCGGAGACAAGAAGACCGCGAGCCAGGCTGTGGAAAGCGTTGTGGACATCATCGTTCGCAACGTCAACAAAGGCGAGAAGGTCAACATCACCGGCTTCGGCGTTTTCGAGAAGCGGGCCCGCGCCGCACGCACCGCTCGGAACCCGCGCACCGGTGAGAGCGTGAAGGTCAAGAAGACCAACGTTCCCGCCTTCCGCGCCGGCACCCAGTTCAAGGAAGTCGTGGGCGGACAGCGGAAACTGCCGCGCTCCACCACGGCCAAGGCGGCCACCACCCGCGGTGCCACCACGAAGACCGCGGGCGCCGCCAAGGCTGCTGCCGGTACTCGCGCCAAGGCCGCCACCACGCGTGCCGCCGCGACGAAGACCACGACCCGCGCCACCACGGCCAAGGCGACGACCGCCACCAAGGCCGCCCCGAAGCGGACCGCCACCAAGGCGACCACCGCCAAGGCGACCCCGGCGAAGGCGACCGCCGCGAAGGCGACTCCGGCCAAGGCCGCCCCGAAGCGGGCGACGACGGCCAAGGCCGCCACGAAGACCGCCGCCAAGACGACCCGTCCGGCGACCAAGAAGGCGACGACTACGCGCAAGTCCACGAAGAAGTGACTGCTCGCTACCGCAGCGAGCACCAGTGGACCGAGCGGGCGGCGAGATAACCCGGCAAGGGGTTACCAGCCGCCCGCTCACGGCATTCCCCGGTCGCCCGGTCATCGCCCCGACGTCAGGCGATGACCGGAAAGCCGCTTGAGAAGGCCGTGGCCGCCGGATCCCCGGCGGTCGCATAGTTTCCACCCGTGGACGTCGCGCAACGTCCACACGGCGCGATCAGCGCCGGACAGCGCCCGCGCAGCACGCCACCGGCGCGAACGGTTCGGTGGTGCGGTGCGGTCGCGGTCGTCAGTTGGAGCCGGGGCGTCGGCGGATCATTTCGCCGGCACCGAATTCGCCGACGCATCCGTCTCCTGCTTCGTTCTCCCCGCCGCCGGGCGGGATGCCGCTCAGGCCAGCGGGTCCGCGAGGTAATCCGCCGCGGCCAGCCGCAGCGCCGGGCCGCTGCCGTTGCCGGAAGGCCGGTCCAGGGCGAACGTGAGCGTCCAGACGCTGCCCTTCCGGCTGACCACCTCGCCGAGCGGCAGATCGGCGGAATGGGCCAGCCGCGCCACCAGATCCGGGATCACGCCGCCCTGGCTGCACACCACCGCCGTGCCGTGGCCGCCGGCCACCCGCCGCAGTACGTCGGCGGCCGCGTCCGGATCGCCCAGATAGCCCTCTTCGGAAAACAGCGGCTCGGTCGCAATCCCGATTCCGAGCTCCGCCGCGATCGGCGCCACCGTTTGTTCGCAGCGCAGTCGCGGTGCGGAATAGATGCGGGAGGGGCCGAACAACGGCAACAGGGAATGCAATGCGTCGCGCTGTTGCCGCCCGGCTTCGGTGAGCGGGCGCAGGTTGTCATCTCCGGCCCATTCGGACCTTTTGCCTGCTTTCGCGTGCCGCACCAGCAACACGGTCGCCGACTCGGCGGGCGACTTCTCGAATGCGTCGAGCACCCCGACGTCGTGCGGATAGCTCAGCAGCTCCCGCGCCTGGTCG
This sequence comes from Saccharopolyspora sp. NPDC050389, assembly GCF_040655595.1. Classification (NCBI taxonomy): domain Bacteria; kingdom Bacillati; phylum Actinomycetota; class Actinomycetes; order Pseudonocardiales; family Pseudonocardiaceae; genus Saccharopolyspora; species Saccharopolyspora sp. NPDC050389. The sequence goes on along the minus strand of NZ_JBFAKG010000008.1, from coordinate 86,235 downwards.
GTGCGCAGCCAGCGCAGTTCGTCCACTTCGTCGTTCGGGGCGAACGACCCGTTGCCGGCCCGGGCGGTGAAGTAGTCGACGACCTTCGGGGCGCGGCCGCCGCCGGCCGCCGGCACCGAGTAGTTCACCCGCGTCAGGAATCGCGACAGCACGCAGGAAAACCCGGTCTCCTCGGCCACCTCGCGGACCGCCGCGTGCGCGGGCAGCTCGCCCGGGTCGAGCTTGCCCTTCGGCAGCGACCAGTCGTCGTAGCGGGGCCGGTGCACCAGTGCCACCTCGACGCCGCCGGCGCCCGCGCGCCAAAGCACGGCACCGGCCGCCCGGACCGGCGCGGGCGGTTCGTCGTCGATTCCACCGGGCACCGGCTGGTTCTCGGTCACGCTCATCTTCCTCAGGACACCTTCGCACCGTGCATGCGCAGCATTTCCACCTGGTGATCGCGGACCTGCTCCCCGCTGCGCGGCGACGCTTCCCAGTCGCCCTTCGCGTTGAGCACCCAGCAGCGGGTGGCCGGGTGCAGCGTCGAATCCAGCATCGCGTCGAGCTGGCGGGTGAGCTTCGCATCGGTCACCCGGACCTGGGTTTCGATCCGCCGGTCCAGGTTTCGGTGCATCATGTCAGCGCTGCCGATCCAGTGCTCGTCGATGCCGACGAAGTGGAACACCCGGGAATGCTCCAGGAAGCGGCCCAGGATCGAGCGAACCTCGATGTTCTCGCTGAGGCCCTCCACGCCGGCTTTCAGCGAGCAGATCCCGCGCACCACCACGCGCACCGGCACGCCGGCCAGCGAAGCCCGGTACAGGGTGTCGATGATCTGCTCGTCGACCAGCGAGTTCACCTTCATCCTGATGCCGCACGGCAAACCCTGCTGGGCCCGCTCGATCTCGTCCTCGACGCGCTCCACGATGCCGTTGCGGATGCCCTGCGGCGACACCAGAATCCGGCGGTACTGGCCGTGCCGGGCGTAGCCGGTGAGCACGTTGAACAGGTCGGTGAGGTCCGCGCCGACCTCCGGTGAGGCGGTCAGCAGGCCCAGATCCTCGTAGATCCGCGCGGTCTTCGGGTTGTAGTTGCCGGTGCCGAGGTGGCAGTAGCGGCGGATCGTGGAACCCTCCTGGCGCACCACGAGCGCCGTCTTGCAGTGCGTCTTCAACCCCACGAGGCCGTAGACGACGTGCACGCCGGCACGCTCCAGTGTCCGCGCCCACTGGATGTTGGCCTGCTCGTCGAACCGCGCCTTCAGCTCCACCAACGCCACCACCTGCTTGCCCGCCTCGGCGGCGTCGATGAGGGCGTTGACGATCGGGGAGTCGCCGGAAGTCCGGTACAGCGTCTGCTTGATGGCCAGCACGTGCGGATCCGCCGCGGCCTGCTCGATGAACCGCTGCACCGACGTCGAGAACGAGTCGTAGGGGTGGTGCACCAGCACGTCGCCCTCGCGCAGCGTGGAGAAGATGCTCTTCGGCGTCTGGCCTTCGGCGAACGCCGGGTGCGTCGCGGGCACGAACGGCGACTCCTTGAGGTCCGGGCGCTGCAACCGGTCCAGCTGGAACAGGCAGGACAGATCCAGAAGTCCCTTGACCTCCACCACGTCGTGCTGGTCGACCTCCAGCTCGCGCAGCAGGAGTTCGAGCATGTTCTCGCTCATCGTCTCGGTCACTTCCAGCCGCACCGGCGGCCCGAAGCGGCGGCGCGCGAGTTCCCGCTCCATGGCCTGCAGGAGGTCCTCGTCGCGGTCTTCCTCGACCTCCAGGTCGGCGTTGCGGGTGACGCGGAAGATGTGGTGCTCGGCGACCCGCATCCCGGGGAACAGCTTCCCGAGGTGCGCCGCGATGAGTTCCTCCAGCGGCAGGAAGGTGGCGTGCTCGTTCTCCCGGTCGGCTTCGACGCGGATCAGCCGCGGCACGTTGTCCGGCACCTTGACCCGTGCGAAGCGGCGCAGCCCGGCGTCCGGATCGGCGACGGTGACCGCGAGGTTCAGCGACAGCCCCGAGATGTAGGGGAACGGGTGCGCCGGGTCGACCGCCAGCGGCGTGAGCACCGGGAAGATGTGGTCCTCGAAGTAGCGGGCCAGCCTGTCCTGGTCGGCGGTCTCCAGCTCGGCCCAGCGCATGATCCGGACGCCGTGCGCCGCCAGCTCCGGCAGCAGCTCGTCGGTGAAGACCCGGCTCAGCTTCTCCATCAGGTCCTGGTTGCGGGCGGCGATCCGGACCAGCTGCTCGTGCGGGGTGAGCCCGTCGGCGCTGCGCACCGAGAGGCCGGTCTCCTCGCGGCGCTTCAGCCCGGCGACCCGGACCATGTAGAACTCGTCCAGGTTGGACGCGAAGATCGCGAGGAACTTGGCGCGCTCCAGCACCGGCTGCGACCGGTCCTCGGCGATCGCCAGCACCCGCGCGTTGAAATCCAGCCAGGACAGTTCGCGGTTGAGGTAGCGGTCCTCCGGCAGGTCGGTGGTGGCCGCCGCGCGGGTCACCGCGGGCGGGGCGGAGGGCACCCGGGCGCCTTCCGCCGTGTGGTCGGCGGCGGTGGTGGCCGCCGGCACGTCGGCAGCGACCGGGTTTCCGGCGCGGCGAGCCGGGCGCGGCGTGCGGCGCGTCCGGTCGCTGGAGGTCCGCTTGGCGGGCTGCTTCGGGATCCGATCGCTGCTGTCGGTGCTCACCCGCCCATTGTCGCTCATCCGGGCGGTTCTATTCGACCTCTGACGTGCTCGTGTGATGTTCACGGCCGTGGGTGAACATTCCCGTACTCGCCCCTGAACACCGCGTCTCGCGCGCCGCCCGGGCGTGTCGCTACGGCACCCGGCGGGCGGTGTTCGGGCCGAGGCCGAGCGCCGTCGCCGCGGCCAGGTCGGCCTCCGTGTCGACGTCGCAGCGCAGCGAGTCCCACTGGCCCAGGAGTGTTTTCGCGCCGGATTCGGCGTGCGCGTCGGCCGAGCCGGGCCCGAACCGGGGCGCGAGCGGGCTGCCTGGCTCGGCCAGCAGCAGCGTGGTGCCGGTGCCGTGCCGGTCCGGGCAGAACGAGCGGTCGCCGCCGGCAGCGGCGATCGCGGCGGCGAGTTCGGCGGGCCGCAGGGCGGGCAGATCCGCCTGCAGCGCGCCGACCCGTATCGCGATCCCGCGCTGCCGCAACTGGGTGTCGCCGTGCCGCAACGCGGCGTTCAGCCCGGCCGCCGGGGTGTCCGGGAGCACCTCGACGCCCTCGGCGGCGAACGTCTCGGTGAGCGTCGGATCGGAAGTCACCACGACGACTCCGGCGACGCCGGCCGCCTGGCGCGCGGCGGTCACTGTGTCCAATGCCACGGCCGTGACCAGGTCGGCGTGCGCCGCGCCCCGGTCGGCGGCGCCGAGCAGCCGCGACTTCGCCAGGTGCAGCGGCTTGATCGGCACGATGAGGTACAAACCTGCGGTCACGACTGCCATCTTGCCGCCGCGCGGCCCGGATCCGGCACTGCTCCGGCCGCATTCGGCTTCTGCCGTGCGGGATGTCCGGCCGCCCGGCCCGGCAGGTAACTTGTCCAGGCGCTTGCGACCAGTTGAAGGAGATGCCGTGGCGGAACCGAAGAGCCTCCGGCGCCAGCGGAGGCAGACCAGCGAAAAGGCGCAGGGCATGGGCAAGTTCTGGCTCGGTCTCGCCCGTGGTGTCTTCTACCCGTTGACCGCCGCGCTGGCCCGCACCAAGGTGACCGGGCTGGAGCGCATCCCCGCCGAGGGCCCGGCGCTGCTGGTGTTCAACCACGTCTCGCACCTGGACCCGATCTTCGACGCCGTCACCGTGCACCGGGCCGGCCGGGTGCCGCGGTTCCTCGCGAAGAACACGCTCTGGAACGTGCCGGTGCTCAAGAGCGTCCTGGTCGGTGTCGAGCAGATCCCCGTCTACCGCGGCACCGCCGACGCGCAGAAGAGCCTGCAGGACGCGCACAACGCGCTGGAGAGCGGCAAGACGATCGTGATCTACCCCGACGGCACCATCACCAAGGACCCGGACGGCTGGCCGATGACGCCGAAGGTCGGGGTGGCGCGGTTGGCGCTGGCGCACGACATCCCGGTGATCCCGGTCGCCCGGTGGGGCACCCGGGGCATCTACGACCACTACAAGAAGCGGTTCCGGCCGTTCCCGCGCAAGACCGTCGAGCTCGCCTTCGGCGAGCCGCTGGACCTGTCGGCCTACCGCGGCATGGAGCACGACACGCACGCGCTGCGGGAGGTCACGCAGCTGGCGATGACGCGCGTGCGGGAGCTGCTCGGCGAGATCCGCGGCGAGCAGCCGCCCGCCGAGTTCTACAGCAGCGCCCGCAAGAGCCGGGGCGACGATGGCGAGGCCTGAGCGGATCACCGTCCTCGGCGCCGGATCCTGGGGCACCACGTTCGCGAAGGTCCTCGCCGACGCGGGCAACGACGTCGTCCTGTGGGCGCGGCGGGCGGAGGTCGCCGCGGCGATCAACGAAACCCGCCGCAATGCCACGTACCTGCCGGACATCCGGCTGCCGTCGACGCTGCGCGCCACCGATGACGCGGCGGAGGCGGTGCACGGTGCCGGCGCGGTGGTGCTCGCGGTGCCCAGCCAGACGCTGCGCGAGAACCTCGCCGGCTGGCAGCCGCTGCTGCCGCCGGAGGCGACGCTGGTGAGCCTGGCCAAGGGCGTCGAGCTGAGCACGCTGAAGCGGATGAGCGAGGTGATCGGCGAGGTCGCGGACGTGCCGATGGAGCACGTCGCGGTGGTCTCCGGTCCCAACCTGGCCAAGGAGATCGCCGCCGAGCAGCCGACCGCGACCGTGGTGGCCTGCCTGGACCACGACCGGGCCGTCGCCCTGCAGCACGCCTGCTCGACTCCGTACTTCCGGCCCTACACCAACACGGATCTCGTCGGCATCGAGATCGCCGGGGCGTGCAAGAACGTGATCGCGCTGGCCTGCGGGATGGCCGCCGGGCTGGGCTTCGGGCACAACACGATGTCCTCGCTGATCACCCGCGGCCTGGCCGAGACGACCCGGCTCGGCGTCGCGCTGGGCGCCGACCCGATGACGTTCGCGGGCCTCGCCGGGCTGGGCGACCTGGTCGCCACCGCCATGTCGCCGCTGTCGCGCAACCGGACCTTCGGCGAGCGGCTGGGGCGCGGCGAAACCCTGGCGCAGGCGCAGGAGGCCGCGCACGGGCAGGTTTCCGAGGGCGTGAAGTCGTGCTCGTCGATCCGCCAGCTGGCGGCGCGGCACGGCGTCGAGATGCCGATCACGGACGTGGTGCACCGGGTCTGCCACGAAGGACTCGCGCCCGCGCCCGCGGCCGCCGAACTGCTCGGCCGCGAACGCAAACCGGAGTGAGGCGGGCGGTTTCCCGAGGTCGTGCGCGGTCGTTCGCGACGGCGAGAAGCGGCTGAGCGGAAGCGGCCCGCGGGTTTCCACCGGAAACCGACACCGCGAGGGGGCAGAGAACTCGCGATGGGAGAACTTGTGAGCACATCGGATCTTGGCGACGGCACGCGCTGCGTGCGCGGCGGGCACCCGGAACCGGCCGGCGGGATACCGCTGCTGCCGGGCCCGGTCTTCGCCGCGCCGTTCCACCTGGGCGAGGACGTCCAGGGCGCGGATTTCTACGGCCGGGCGGGCAATCCGACCTGGCGGGCGCTGGAGTCGGCCATCGGCGACCTGGACGGCGGCCACTGCGTCCTGCTGCCGTCGGGCATGGCGGCGATCAGCACGCTGCTGCGCGCGGTGCTTCGCCCCGGCGACGCACTGATCCTGCCCAGCGACGGGTATTACGCGACGCGCCAGTTCGTCCACGACGAGCTCGCCGAGCTGGAGCTGGACGTCCGGGAGATCGACACGCCCGGCCCCTGGCACGACGACGTCTTCGCCGGGGTTCGCCTGGTGCTGCTGGAAACCCCGTCGAACCCGGGGCTGGACGTGTGCGACATCGCCGAGCTCGCCGGGCGCGCGCACGCGGCGGGCGCGTTGCTGGCGGTCGACAACACGACGGCGACGCCGCTCGGGCAGCGGCCGCTGGAGCTGGGCGCGGACATCGTGGTGGCCAGCGACACCAAGGCCCTGTCCGGGCACAGCGACATCCTGCTGGGGCACGTGTCGGTCCGCGACGCGGAGCTGGCGCAGCGGCTGGTGCGGGCGCGGACGCTCTCCGGCTCGATCCCGGGCCCCTTCGAGACCTGGTTGGCGCACCGCAGCATGGGCACGCTGGACCTGCGCCTGGCGCGGCAGGCCGAGAACGCGGCGGCGCTCGTCGAGGCGCTGCGCGAGCACCCGGCGGTTTCCGGGTTGCGCTGGCCGGGATTGCCCGGCGACCCGTCGCACGATCTCGCACGGCGGCAGATGCGCCGGTGGGGCGGCGTGTTCCGGTTCGAGCTGGCCGATGCGCGGGCGGTCGAGGAGTTCGTGCGGCGCAGCGAGCTGGTCGTGGCGGCGACGAGCTTCGGCGGCCTGCACAGCACGGTCGACCGCCGGGCCCAGTGGGGCGACCCGGTCCCGGAGGGCTTCGTCCGCTTCTCGGCTGGCTGCGAAGACCCGGCCGATCTGGTCGCCGACGTCCTCCGGGCCCTGGGCTAAGGCCTGTTTCCAGCCATAGCGGTGCGGGCAGCGGAACCTCAGACGCCGCCTGGTCTCCGGGATCCCCGATGTCCCCGCGGCTTCGGGGCTGTCCTCGCCAGGCGACGTCTGAGAGCGAGGGTGAGCTAGGCGGCTGCGCCGCTTCGAAGACAGAACCGGCCGCGCCTCACGCCACAACAGCCTCATTAGTGCCTCAAGTGCTCACCGGCATGCGGGATTCGCCACCGTGGTGTGAGATCTTGCGGGTTCGAGTTGACGCGGGTCCCCGCGGGCTGGTTCAGTTCACGTCGTGTTGCTGCGTGCTATGACTGATCGACGGGGTCACATCGACCTGCGCCGCGTCGCCAGCGCGCTCTGTCTGTGTTCTTCGTGTTGATCGTTCTCCCGTAATTCCCGGGCGTTTCCGGGTGCGCTCGCACGCGCGCCGACGGCCCGGGGCTCATCACGATCCCGAAGGACATCCGCCGTGTTCGCCGTTCCGCCGAATACCGTTGCCGTGCCTGCCGACCTCACCATCGCGCACCCGGTTCGCATCGCCCGTGAACTCGCCGCCGACCGCGGCTCGTGGACGCACCTGCTGCGCTACGACCCGGACCAGCGCTGGGCGGGCCTGCTCGCGCGCACCGAGAGCTACGAGGCGTGGCTGCTGAGCTGGTTGCCAGGCCAGCACACCGAACTTCACGACCACGGCGGCGCCACCGGCGCCTTCACCGTGATCGCCGGCAACCTGACCGAGCGCGTCATCCAACCCCGGGGCACCGAGGTGCTGCACCCGCTGACCGCGGGCCAGTCTCGCGTCTTCGGCCCGAACTACGTGCACCAGGTGCACAACAACGGCCCGGATCCGGCGGTGAGCGTCCACGTCTACCGGCCGGCCCGGGCCCGCATGACCCTCTACACCAACGACCCAGTAACCGGACTCCACCAGGCGCGGTGACGGTGCGGGGCACCCGGGTGCCCCGCACCTCAACCGCTTTCAAGCGGCGTCGTCCACAATCGACCGCGCCGCTCTGCACGGCGGCGTGCGGTAGGGCGGGTTGTTGTCTTTGAAGCGGCGCAGCCGCTTAGCCCTCCCTCGCAGCTTGCACCGCCGCGGGTTCTCAGGGGTCTTTTCGCGAGGACAGCCCCGACGTGGTGAATTGGTCATTCATGATGTCGGGGATCCCACAGCGAGAAGGCGACGGTAAATCCCGCAGGGGGGCCGCTACCCGCACCGCCACGTATGACGAGTTTGGAAACAGACGATCAGGCCTCGGGGGTGGGTTTCGAGAAGTGCAGGGACGGGATCACGAATCCCGTTCCGCGGTAGCGGCGGTGCGCGTCGTGGCGGCTCGTGCCCGAATCCAGGTGGATTTCCCCGATTCCGAGCCTGCGGGCCTCCGCGTCGATCCAGTCGAGCAGCGCCTTCGCGTGCCCCTGCTTCCGGGCCGCCGGCAGGGTGACGAGGTCGTCGATGTAGAGGTAATGGCCCCACGCGAACGACCGCCCGGTGCGGAACCCGGCGACGGCGGCGATTTCGCCGTTGCCGTCGAGCGACGCGATCAGCCGGTAGCCCGCCGCCTGCTGCTGCTCCGCCTGCGCGCGGAACTCCTCCAGCGGAGCCAGATTCGGTCGCAGCTCGCGGAGCACCGGGTGCGCGGCCGTGACATCTGCCAGCTCCGCGATGCTCATGCCTGGTACCGCCGCTCGCCGACGTGCCGCGGCACCTCGAACTCCGCCGGGAGGTCCGACGCGGATTCCGGCGCGCCCCAGTGCGTTCGCAGCGGCAGCACCCCGGCCCACGCCTTGCCCGCCTCGACGTCCTCGACATCGTCGTTGGGGCCGCCACTGCGGATCTTCACCGCTGCTTCGGCGAGGTCGACGGCGAGGATCGCAGTCGCGGCCAGCTCCCGCTTGTTCGGCTGCCGCGCGTGTTCCCACGAACCCGGCGCGAGCTGATCGGTGATCACCCGCAGCGCCCGCAGCTTCTCGTCGTCGTCGACGACATCCCGGGCGCGCCCGTGGATCATCGCGGAGCGGAAGTTGACGGAGTGGTGGAACAGCGAGCGCGCGTAGACGATCCCGTCGAGGTGGGTCACCGTGATGCAGACCTCGACGCCCTCGGCTGCCTCCCGCAGGCTGCGCGCGCCGGTCGAGCCGTGCACGTAGAGCGTGTCGCCGCTGCGTCCGTAACCGGTGGGCAGCACCCGGGGGGAGCCGTCGATCAGCAGGCCCAGGTGGCAGATCAGGCCGGCGTCCAGGGTGGCGTGCAGTTCGCTGCGCTCGGTGCGGGCCCGGTCGCTGCCGCGGCGGATGGTGGTCCGGTCTGTGGTGGAGAGCTGTCGGGTCACGTGGAACAGGATCTTTCAGCAAGTGGCATTATCGAAGTGCCAATCAGGGAGAATTTCGAAATGCCACATGCCGTGCCCGCGGCCAGCTCGCCGCTGCTGGAGCTGGCCATCGACCTGCGCCGCGACGATCCGCGCCCGCTCGCCGTGCAGCTCGCCGACGCGTTGCGGCACGCCGCCACCATCGGCCAGCTCCGCGGCGGCGACCGCCTGCCGTCCACGCGCGCTCTCGCGCGGCACCTCGAAGTGAGTCGCACCGTGACCGCCGCGGCCTACGAGCAGCTGCACGCCGAGGGCTGGATCGCCGGGCGGCACGGTTCGGGCACCTACGTCACCACCAGCCCGCCAGGATCGCGGACCGGTGCCGCCGCCGGCGCCGACAACGGCGCGCGGCAGGCGGACGAACCGATGGTGGTGCTCACGCCCGGGGTGCCGTGGGCAGGTGGTGTCGACCGGGCGGCGTGGCGACGCGCCTGGCGCGCGGCGGCCGACACCCCACCCGACTCGAAGCCGCACCGCGGCGGGTCGATCGAGTACCGCGAAGCCATCGCCGAACACCTGCTGCGCCACCGCGGCCTGGTCGTCGGCGGGCTGACGGTGGACAACGTGCTGGCCACCGGCGGCACCACGTCGGCGGTCGTCGAGCTGGCAGGCGCGGTGCTCCGCCGCGGCGCGACGGTCGCGGTGGAGGAGCCCGGATATCAGCGCGCGGTGGGCGCGCTGCGGTCGGTGGGCGTGCGGGTGGTGCCGGCGCCGGTCGATCACGCGGGCATCGTGGTCGATGCCATTCCGCGCGGCGTGCACGCGGTTTACTGCTCGCCCGCGCACCAGTACCCGATCGGCGGCCGGTTGCCTGCGGAGCGCCGGATCGCTCTGGTTGAGCGGGCGCGCGCCGAGGGCTGGCTGATCATCGAGGACGACTACGACGGCGAGCTCCGCTACGACGTGGCGCCGCTGCCGGTGCTCGCGTCGATGGCCCCGGACGTCGTCGTGCACCTCGGCACGACGAGCAAGATCCTCACTCCGACCCTGGGCGTGGGATGGATGCTGGCCCCCGACAACGTCGCCGCTTCCGTGCTGCAGCACCGGGATCTCACCGGGACCAGCCCGGCTCCGGCGGGGCAGCGCGTGCTGGTGGAACTCGCCCGACACGGCGACCTCGGGCGGCACCTGCGACGGCTGCGGCGGGAGCTTTCGCAGCGCCGGGCGTTCGTGGTGGAGAAGCTCGCCGCCGAAGGCGTTGAGGTGTTCGGCGATCGCGCCGGGGCGCACGTGGTGCTGCCGCTGCCGGACGCGGAGACCGAGCAGCGAGTGGTCGCGATGGCCGCGGAACACGGCCTGGTGCTCGACGGGCTGCGGCGGCACCACTGCGGTCCGCAGCAGTGGTTCGGGTTGGCGCTCGGCTACGCCGCGTGCTCGCGCGGCGAACTGGAACGCGCGCTGCCGATTCTGGCCAGGCTGTGCGGGAACACATGAAATACCTCGCTCACGGCGGGGGAGTCGGTCGGTTCCGCTGGTCGCCGGTCAACCTTTGTGAAACAGGCCTTCGGCACGGCAGGTATGGTCCGGCGCATGACACAGCGCAAGACCCGGGTGGCCGTCGTCTTCGGCGGGCGCAGCACCGAACACGGCATTTCCTGCGTGTCCGCCGGTAGCGTGCTCTCGCACCTGGACCAGGACCGCTTCGAGATCCTGCCGGTCGGCATCACCCGCGAGGGCGCCTGGGTGCTGGGCACCGACGACCCGAAGCAGTTGGAGATCCGGGACCGCCAGGCGCCCGAGGTCGAGCAGAACACCGCCCTCGCGCTGCCCGGCGACCCCACCCGCCGCGAGCTGGTGCTGCTGGAGCCGGGCCGCGGCGGCGAGGTGCTGTCGTCGGTCGATGTGGTGTTCCCGGTGCTGCACGGCGCGTTCGGCGAGGACGGCACCATCCAGGGGCTGCTGGAGATGGCCGACGTGCCCTACGTCGGGGCGGGCGTGCTCTCCAGCGCCGTGTCGATGGACAAGGAGTACACCAAGAAGCTGCTCGCCGCGGAGGGCCTGGCGGTGGGGCGCTACGAGGTGCTGCGCCGCGATCAGGCCACGCTGGACGAGCGGCAGCGCGAGCGGCTCGGACTGCCGGTGTTCGTCAAGCCGACGCGGGCCGGATCGTCGCTGGGCATCACCAAGGTCACCGACTGGGCGGACCTGGACGCGGCGATCGCGGAGGCGCGGCGCACCGACCCGAAGGTGATCATCGAGTCGGCGGTGGTGGGCCGCGAGATCGAGTGCGGCGTGCTGGAGTTCCCGGACGGCCGGATCGAGGCGTCGCTGCCCGCCGAACTGCGGGTGACCGGCGAATCCGACTGGTACGACTACGAATCCAAGTACCTCGACGACGTCACCGAGTTCGACATCCCGGCCAAGATCGGCGACGACGCGATCGAGGAGCTGCGCGACGCGGCGGTGCGGGCTTTCCGCGCGCTGGACTGCCAGGGCCTGGCGCGGGTCGACTTCTTCCTGGCCGAGAACGGCGAGCTGATCGTCAACGAGGTCAACACGATGCCAGGCTTCACGGCGATCTCGCTGTACCCGCGGATGTGGGCGGACACGGGCATCGACTACCCGACCCTGCTGAGCACCCTCGTCGAAACGGCGATCACCCGAGGCACCGGCCTCCGCTGACCCAGCCGTTTCCGCAGTTCAAGACCCGTGCGCGTTTTGTGTCGCTATAGATCCTGTTTCCGAACTTGCTCTGCGTGGCGGTGCGGGTGGCGGCCCCCCTGCGGGATTTACCGTCGCCTTCTCGCTGTGGGATCCCCGACATCATGAATGACCAATTCACCACGTCGGGGCTGTCCTCGCGAGAAGACACCTGAGAACCCGCGGCGGTGCAAGCTGCGAGGGAGGGCTAAGCGGCTGCGCCGCTTCAAGACAAAACCCCGCGCTACCACACCTCACAGCACGACATCCAAAACAGCCGCTATAGCAGCACAAAACGCGCACGGGCTTTCTTGGTGCGTCAGGGGAAGACGGGCTGCTTGGGGAGGGTGTCGCGGAGGATGTTGGAGAGGTCCTGGATGGGATCGGTTCCGGTGCCCTCCGGGGTGGTGAGCGCGACGTACACCGGGCGGTCGACCGCCAGCCACGAGGTGTCGCCGCCCTGGTTGATCTCCAGCCAGCTGACGCCGGAGACATCCACCAGCTGCGCCGTCGGCGTCAGCTCCGCCGGTGCGTCGATGCCGCACCGCACCGTCAACGGGTCGTGCTTCGCATCTCCCCAGGCGACGGTTCCCGCCGGCGCCGGCTCCGCCAGCGCGCGGCGCGGGACGAGCTCGTCGCCTACGGCGAGCTCGCGCGGCAGCGCCGCGAGCACCGTCGCGCACTCCGGTGACGACGCCTTCGGCGCCGGGACGGGCGCGAGCGGAAGCGGCCCGCTTCGCCGGGCCGCTTCCGCTTCCGCTTGAGCCTGTTGCACCTGGTGCTCGCTGTACCAGCCGTACGCGCCGACGCCGGCGACCGCCAGGGCGAGGAGTGCGCCGAGCGTGATCGCCACGATCAACACCGGCCGGGGCAATCCGGTCGCTGATTGGTGAACCACGTCGTCCACTACAGCACGGCCGCCGCCGGGTGCGGTCACCGGCCCGGCCGTGCTCCTGTCGGGTGTGGGCTGCTCACCCGCGCTTTCGTTCGCTTCCCGGAGCGGCGAAGCGCTGCCGGTTCTCGGGCCTGCCCGCCCGAGAGCGAGTTCAGTGACGGATCGTCACAGGTGCACCACGGGGCAGGTCAGCGTGCGGGTGATGCCTTCGACGTTCTGGATCTTCGCCACGACCATCTTGCCGAGCAGGTCGACGTTCTCGGCTTCGGCGCGCACGATCACGTCGTACGGGCCGGTGACGTCTTCGGCGCTGATGATGCCGGCGAAGTCGGTGATCTCGCTGGCGACCGCGGCGGCCTTGCCGACTTCGGTCTGGATGAGGATGTAAGCCTGAACCACGGCGTGCCCCTTCGTATTGCCGATGTGCTCGGGGTAGGAAACTGGCAGAAAGCTACCCCATTGGACCGAGCGGATGCTCAAGGAAGGAAGGTCCCAGTTGGGTCCTGATTCGTCGCAGGACGCACAGACCGTTTCCCAGTTGGGTGAGTTCGGTCTCATCGACCGGGTTACGGCTGGGCGGCCGCAGTCGCCCGGCACGTTAATCGGGCCGGGGGACGACGCCGCGGTCCTGGCGGCCCCGGACGGCAGGGTGGTCGCCGCCACCGACGTGCTGGTCGAACAGGTGCACTTCCGTTTCGACTGGTCGACACCGCAGCAGGTGGGACGCAAGGCGGTCGCCGTGAACCTCTCGGACATCGCCGCGATGGGCGCGGTGCCGACCGGCCTGCTGCTGGGTTTGGCCTGCTCGCCGGACCTGCCGACCAGCGTGGCCGACGAGCTGGTCGCGGGCATGTGGGAAGAAGCACAGCGGGTCGGCATCGGCATCGTCGGCGGCGACATGGTGTCGGCGACCTCACTGACGATCTCGATCACAGCGCTGGGCGACCTGCAGGGCCGGGAGCCGGTGACGCGGTCGGGAGCGCGGCCCGGTGACGTGGTCGCGGTGGCCGGCCGGCTGGGCTGGTCGGCGGCCGGTTTGGCTGTGCTGGGGCGCGGTTTCCGCTCCCCGGTCGCGGTCGTCGGCGCGCACCGCGTGCCGGAACCGCCGTACGCGGCGGGGCCGCAGGCGGCCGTCGCGGGCGCGACGTCCATGGTGGACACCTCGGACGGGTTGCTGGCCGATCTCGGGCACATCGCCGCGGCGTCGCAGGTGGCCATCGACATCCGGACCGAGCAGGTCGAGGTGCCGCAGCGGCTGACCGAGGTCGCCTCGGCGCTGGGCGCGGACGCCCGGCACTGGGTGCTCACCGGCGGCGAGGACCAGGCGCTGGCCGCGACGTTCTCGCCGGGGCGTCCGCTGCCGGAGGGCTGGCGCGCGATCGGAGTGGTCGCTGAGGGCGCCGGCGTCACGGTGGACGGCGGTGAGTACGAGGGCCCGACGGGCTGGGAACACTGGCGGTGAGGCGAAATCGCCGATTCCGCCGAGAACTTCCCCGAACGCGGAGAACCCCGATGCGCCACCGGCACATCGGGGTTCTCCGCGTTCGGGCGTGACTAGCTCGCCGGGGAACTCGCAGGCGCGGGCGCGTCCTGCATCAGCGGCTTCTTCGCCGTCTCCTTCATCAGCAGGATCGGCACCAGCGCCACCAGGGCCGCGGCCATCAGGTAGAACGCCGGGAACAAGGTGTTGCCGGTCGAGGTCACGACGGCGTCGTTGACCAGCGGGGCGGTCCCGCCGAAGACCGCCGTGGAGATGTTGTACCCGATGCAGAAGGCCGCGTAGCGGACCTTCGTCGGGAACATCGCCGGCAGCGTCGCCGCCAGCGGCCCGATCAGCTGCACGTGCCCGATCGCCAGCAGGCCCAGCCCCAGGATCGTGGTCAGCACGGTGCCCTGGGAGATCAGCATGAACGCCGGGATCGGCAGCACGATGAAGCAAATCGCCGCGGACAGGAACAGCGGCTTGCGGCCGATCCGGTCCGACAACGCACCCACCGGCGTGATGATCACCATCATGAACAGCACCGTGAGCAGGAGCGGGACCAGGACCTGGTACTCTTGGCCGTCCTCCACGTGGAGCGTGTTCTTCAGGTACGTCTCCATGTAGGTCAGGATGGTGTAGTTCGCGATGTTGATCAGCACCACGATGCCCATCAGGATCAGCAGCTGCTGCCACCATTCCTTGACGAGGTCCTTCAGCGGCGACTTGGCCACCTGGTGCGTCGCTTCCAGCTTCTTGAACGCCGGCGTGTCTTCCAGCTTGCTACGCAGGTAGAGGCCGACGCCGCCGAGCGGACCGGCGATCAGGAACGGAATGCGCCAGCCCCAGCTTTCCATCGAGGCGCTGTCCAGATTCAAGATCAGGATCGTGGGCACCAGCGCGCCGAAACCGAATCCGACGAGCGTGCCGAATTCCAGCCAGCTTCCCCAGAAGCCACGGCGGCGGTCGGGCGCGAACTCGGCGATGTAGGTCGCCGCGCCGCCGTATTCGCCGCCGGTCGAGAAGCCCTGCAGCAACCGGCACAGCAGCAACAGCATCGGCGCGAAGATGCCGATGGCCTCGTAGGTGGGCAGCAGGCCGATGACGAACGTCGAGCCGGACATCAGCAGGATCGTCACCGCCAGCACCTTCTGCCGGCCGATCCGGTCGCCCAGCGGCCCGAAGAACAGGCTGCCCAGGGGCCGGAACAGGAAGGAGATGGCGAAGACGCCGAAGGCCGAGATGGTCTCGAGCGGGCCGGGGAAGAACTGGTGGCCCACGTATGCGGCCACATATGCATATACGCCGAAGTCGTACCACTCCGTGCAGTTGCCGATTGCCGCTGCGCCGACTGCGCGGCGGAGCAGGGAGCGCTGCTCGGCTGATGTTTCGGCTGATTCCTGCGAAGTCATGAGTTTGCGGCCCACCTCCGGGTCATGCCATCCACCCTTGCGGTCTTCAGAACTCCGGTGAACCTAGCCGAGTGACCTAGGGGAGGCCACCAAAAGACGTGGATTGCGTTATTCCGATGTTATTTCCTATATGCAAAAGGTCACCGATCGAGCGGCCCGCGCGTTGTGTCGGGGAGTCGCTGATTTGACAGCCGAATTCGCAGGATGACAAGCGGAAATGGTGCTTTCGTGTGACAGGCGGCTACGGGTGTGCGCGATATCGCCCGACATGTTACTTCCATCGAGTGTGACGTGCGACACGTTGACCTGTTTGCGGTCGATCTTGGGGCTGTTCGGAGGGCGATCTTGGTAGCTCGCTAGGGTGCTCGCATGGTCGCACGTCCGTTGAACGAGCTCGTGGAAGCCGGGTGGGCGCAAGCCCTCGAACCAGTCGCCGATCAGATCAAGAAGATGGGCGAGTTCCTGCGCACCGAGGTCGCCGAGGGCCGGACGTACCTGCCCGCCCCGGAGCACGTGCTCCGCGCCTTCCAGCAGCCGTTCCACGACGTGCGGGTGCTGATCGTCGGTCAGGACCCGTACCCGACGCCCGGGCACGCGGTCGGCCTGAGCTTCTCCGTCGCGCCCGGCGTCGCGCCGCCGCGCAGCCTGGTCAACATCTTCCGCGAGTACACCGAAGACCTCGGCCACCCCAAGCCCTCCGGCGGCGACCTCACGCCGTGGACCGAGCGCGGAGTGCTGCTGCTCAACAGGTCGCTGACGGTCCGGCCCCGCAACTCCGGCTCGCACCGGGGCAAGGGCTGGGAGGAGATCACCGCGCAGGCCATCCGCGCGCTGGCCGCCCGGGAGGAGCCGCTGGTGGCGATCCTCTGGGGCCGCGACGCCCGCGACCTGCGCCCGCTGATGCCCGGCGTGGAGTGCGTCGAATCGCCGCACCCGAGCCCGATGTCGGCCGACCGCGGCTTCTTCGGCTCCCGCCCGTTCAGCCGCGTGAACGAGATCCTCGAACGCCGCGGCATGGAGCCCATCGACTGGAAGCTGCCGTAGCCCCGACGCGGGCGCGTTTTGCCTGCTCGCGACGTATGGATTTCGGTTCCGCCCGGTCGTACATTGGCCCTTGCCGGGAGATGCGTTCGGGGCGGAAGAAGGCTCGTTATGGGAGCCGGCCGGAACAGCAGCGACCTGCGGTGCCTGATCCGCAGGATATTTCCGGGCGCGAACCCGCTGCGGCGGCGCACCGACTACTTCGAACCCGCCGCGCTCCTGGTGGTCGCGCTGATCGCGGTCGCCACCGTGGTGGTGGCCCTGTTCGTCTCGCAGGCCGAAATGCGTGACCGGCTCGGCGAGGTGGATCGCGAGCAGGCGGCCAAGCACCAGGTGGTGGCGACGGTCGTCGCGGAGCTCGGCGACGGCGGCGGGACCGCGCACCGGCCGGTCGCGGTGCGCTGGGGGCAGCCGCCGGACGAGCGCTTCGCCGTCATCGAACTACCGGCCCGCGCCCCGGCGGCCGGCACCGTCCCGGTGTGGCTGGATCAACAGGGTCAGGTGACCGCGCCACCGCTGACCCGAGCCGAGGCGACCCAGGCCGCCGGGATGGCAGGGGCGAGCGTGCTGTTCGGATCGGCACTGCTCACCACGGTCGTCCTGATGGGAGCGCGGTTGATCGTGACCCGCAGACGACTCGCGGCTTGGGCCGCGGAGTGGGAGAAAGTCGGCCCGCAGTGGCGAAACCACGCCTCCTGACGTGATCTTTCCGCGCACGCAGAAAACCCCGAGGCACTTGGCCTCGGGGTTTCGCGCGCAGTCGCGTCAGCCGCGGACGACCTTGCCGGCCTTCAGGCAGGAGGTGCACACGTTCATGCGCTTGCGCTGCGAAAGACCGATCTTGGCGTGCACGGTCTGAATGTTCGGGTTCCACCGGCGCTTGGTCTTCCGGTGGGAGTGCGAGACCGAGTTGCCGAAGCCTGGTCCCTTACCGCAGACGTCGCAGACGGCAGCCACGTCGAACACCCCTTAACTTTGCTTGACGGTTACAGCGATGAGAGCCGCAAGCGCGCCACACTCGCATTAGCCTTGCGTGAGCGCTTGCTGTTCACCGCCGTCACCGGCGGCCTGAGCCCAGAGAGCCCGGTTGCCCGGGGTCATCGCCACCCTGGGACCGGATCAGTGTAGCCC
This sequence comes from Saccharopolyspora sp. NPDC050389, assembly GCF_040655595.1. NCBI lineage: Bacteria > Bacillati > Actinomycetota > Actinomycetes > Pseudonocardiales > Pseudonocardiaceae > Saccharopolyspora > Saccharopolyspora sp. NPDC050389. The sequence continues at coordinate 68,714 of NZ_JBFAKG010000008.1, read as the reverse complement.
ACCTGCGATGGCGCTCCCGGCGGTGGGGGCGAGTGCCGATGCGTGCCGAACCCGGCGCGGACAGCGACTAGTCTCGGACAATCCGATCGTAGGTGACTGCGTGGGAGGTCGCGGGTGTTGCGGACGCTGACTGCGGCGGCTGCCCGCCGGTGGGCTGACCTGGTGCTGGCCGGGCTGACCGCCGAGCGCGATGCGATCGACCGGATCAACGTCTACCCGGTCGCCGACGGCGACACCGGCACCAACCTGCTGCACACGATGCGCGCGGCGGTGGAAACGCTCGACGCGGTCGAGCCGGACACGCTCGGCGGCGTGCTCGCCGCGCTGTCGAAGGGCGCGCTCGGCGGCGCGTGCGGGAACTCCGGCGTGCTGCTCTCGCAGGCCCTGCGCGGTATCGCCGAGTCGTTGCGCGACGTCGCCGAAGCCGATGGCCGGGCGCTCGGTGCGGCGTTGGCCCGCGCGGACGAGCTGGCCAGACAGGCTGTCGCCGAGCCCGCCGAGGGCACGGTGCTGTCGGTGTTGCGCGCCGCGGCGCGTGCGGCCGGTCCTGGCGAGCTCGAAGTGGTCGTGCACAGCGCGACCCGAGCCGCCGTCGACGCGTTGGCCGCGACTCCGGCCCAGCTCTCGGTGCTTTCCGACGCCGGTGTCGTCGATGCCGGCGGGCGGGGCCTGGTGATCATGCTCGACGCGTTGCACGCGGTGGTGCGCGATGGTGAGCGGCTCGCGCCCGAGGCGCCGGTGCCCGGCGACTCGGGAGTGCTGGAGCACGAGTCGCAGCACGAGTACGAGGTCATGTACCTGCTGGCCGGCACCGATCAAGATCGGGTCGCGGCGCTGCGCGAGGCGTTGTGCGCGCTCGGCGACTGCGTGTCCGTGGTCGGTGACGGCGGGGATTCCTGGGCCGTGCACGTGCACTGCGACGACATCGGGGCGGCGATCGAGTCGGGCATCGGGACCGGGCGCGTGCACAAGATCAAGGTCACCAGGTTCGCCGACCAGCAGGCCGCGTTCGCGCGGGACGTCGCCGTGCTCGCTTGCGTTCCCGACGAAGTGCTGGGGGAGCTGTTCGCCGCCGAGGGTGCGGATGTGCTGGTCGGCGGCGCGGAGCTGACCGCGGAGCGGCTCCGCGAGGCCTTCGGCGCGACCGGTGCCGCGCACGTCGTCGTGCTGCCCAACGACGTGGCCACGGCCGCCGCGGTGGAGCGGGCCGGCGTGCTCGGCGAGGGGCAGGACGTGGTCGTGGTGCCGATGGCGTCGCCGGTGCAGGGGCTGGCCGCGCTCGCGGTGCACGATCCGACCCGGCGCCGGGCAGCTGATCAGGTGGCGATGGCCGAGGCGGCGGCCGCGACGCGGCGCGGCGAGCTGCGCATCGCCGATGCGGAGGCGCTGACCTGGGTCGGCCGCTGCCTGCCCGGCGACGTGCTCGGGCTGATCGACGGCGAGGTCGTGCTCATCGGCGACGACGTGCCCGCCGCGGCGCGCGATCTCGCCACCAGGATGCTCGCCACCGGTGGCGAGCTACTCACGGCGCTGGTCCGGGCGGATGCCCCGGCAGGCCTGCCGGCTGCGCTGGCCGGGCACCTCCGTCACGCCCACCCCGAGGTGGAGTTCGCCCACTACCCGGGCGGAGACCTCGACGCCCTGCTCCTCATCGGCGTCGAGTAGCCACTCCGCCGCGCTCGCGAGTACCCGTGTCGCTCCGATGCGGTTGTGTTTTGCCTGGTCAGGCCCCATGTGCACTTTCTGCTGCTATAGCGACAAAAAGTACGCACGGGTCCTGACCTGCGCGAACGGTGGACTCGGTGGTGGCTAAGAAGTGCATGGTGCTAGTGTCATTAGCACCATGTTGCTTTCGTTGGATTTGCACGATCAGCGGCCGCTGCACGAGCAGGCCGCCGACGCCATCCGGCGCGCCATCGCCGACGGCGAAGTCGCGCCCGGGGATCGGCTGCCGCCCGCGCGGGATCTGGCCGTCGCGCTGCAGATCAACCCCAACACCGTGCTCCGCGCGCTGCGCGAGCTGCGGGAAGAAGGGCTGCTGGAGTTCCGCCGCGGGCGCGGCGTCACGGTGCTGCGCCGCCCGGATGCGCGGGCCGCGCTGCAGCAGAAGCTCGGCGACCTGCTGGCCGAGGCCGAGCGCCACGGCTATCGGCCGGACGACGTCATCGAATGGATCAGGCAGGGGGACAGATGAGGAATTCATCCGGCGCGGATGCGGGTGGCCCACCAGACGCAGGAGGCGAAATGACCTACCGCACCCGGTTCCTGGCCGTTTCGGGCCTCTGGGTCGTGGCCGTGACGGCGGTGCTCTTCTTCGGCCCCCGGGCCTTCCGCGATCGGCTGCCCGATCCGATCGCGTCGCACTGGGGCTTCTCCGGCGTGCCGGACGACTCGATGCCCCTCGCGGGTCTCCTGATCTTCGTGCTGGTCGGCTGGCTGGTGCTCGGGTTGGCCGCCGCCGGATATGGCGTGCGCGGCTGGCCGCGACGGCGCACCCGTGCCGCCGCGGGCGCCATCCTCGCCGCCGGCGCGCTGTTCATGATCGGCCTGACGGCGCTGACGGTGTGGTCGAACCTCGACGTCGCCGAGTGGCGGCAGGCGCGGTCGATGAACTGGCAGATGATCCCGGTGGTGGTGGTCGCCGGGCTCGCCGGTCGGCTCGGCTGGTTCGCGTGCAACCGGGGGCCGGACGTGGCCGCGCAAGACGCCGCGGAGGGCCCGGAGCTGGCGCTGAAGGCGGGCCAACGCGCGGTGTGGCTGGCGTCGGTGTCGAGCCAGGCGCTCCGCGCGGTCGGCGGGCTCGTGCTGCTGGTGGCGGCGGCGATCGCCGTCTTCCAGCCCTGGCCGGTCGTGCTGGCGCCGCTGCTGGCGGGCGTGGCCTGCCTCGCCTTGTCCTCGGCGCGGGTGCAGATCGACGAGCGCGGCGTCCGGGTCGCGTTCGGGCCGCAGCGCTGGCCGGACCGGCTGATCCGGCTGGCGCAGATCGAAGGCGCGCGGGTCGAGACCCGGCGGCCGATGGAGGTCGGCGGCTGGGGCTACCGGGTTCTGCCGAGCAGCACCGCGATCATGCTGCGCGGCGGCGAATGCCTGGTCCTGCGGCTGGCTTCCGGCCGCGACTTCTACATCAGCGTCGAGCACGCTGAACGCGGCGCGGAACTGGTCAACGCGCTCGTCACCGAACGCTCGGCGCTGTGAGGGAGGACGTCGTGGGACGTCGTGATCTGTGGGTGTTCTTGCTGGTGGCGTTAGGCGGCGCGTGGCTGGTGGCGCTGCCGCTGTGGCTCGCGGGCGGCCTGGGCGGCGGTTTCCTGTGGCTCGCCGGAATCATGATGTTCACGCCGACGCTGGCCGTGCTCGCGGTGCGGCTGCTGGACCGCCGCGTCCCGGCCCGCGAATGGGCGCGCGCGACCGGCCTGACGTTCGGGCCGCGCAAGGGCCGCACGGTCGTGCTGCTGCTGGCCGCCTGGTTCGGCACGCCGCTGATCAGCGCGGCGGCCGTCGGGCTGAGCGCGGCCCTCGGCGTTCTCGCGGTGGACTTCGACTTCAGCCTGCTGCGCGAGTCCCTGGGCGGCGCCGTGCCGATCGGCGTCGGGAGCATCGTGGCGATCCAGCTGGTCTCGATGGTCCTGCTGGCGCCGCTGATCAACTCGGTGCTGGCCTTCGGCGAGGAGTGGGGCTGGCGGGGCTGGCTGGTGCCGCGGCTGATGGAGTTCGGCACCTGGCCCGCGCTGCTGCTCTCCGGCCTGATCTGGGGCGTCTGGCACGCGCCGCTGACGCTGCTCGGCTACAACTACCCGCAGCTCGGCCCGTGGGCTGCGGTGCTGTTCACCGGGTTCTGCGTGATCTACGGGGTGCTGATGGGCTGGCTGCGGCTGTACTCGGGCAGCGTTTGGCCCGCGGTGCTGTGCCACGGCTCGTTCAACGCGTCCGCCGGGCTGCCGATGCTGCTGGGTTCCGCGGCCGAACCGCCGAACCCGGCTGTCGCCGGGAGCATCGGCCTGGTCGGCTGGGTGTTGATGGCCGCGCTGGCGCTGTTCGTGACGCGCCGGTGGCCGGTCGACCGGGCGCCGCAACCCGTCGCGGCCGCCTGACCAGCCGTCGGCCCGGTCGGCGATGCCCGGCCGGGCCGACCGGTGGCGGCGGCCTGGCGCTACTGTCGTTACTGGTCGTCGACTGTCCCGGGAGCGTCCAGTGAGTGTCCGAAGCCGGTATCTGTGGTTCGTCGGTGGCTGGACCGTGCTCATCGCGCTGCTGATGATCGCCGTCCCGCTGCTGCTGCGCGCCCGGTTGCCGGAGCCCATCGCGATCGAGTGGACGTCGTCGGGGGCGCCGAAGAGTTCCAGTTCGCTGCGCGACTTCCTGTTCGACAAGCTCGTTTGGTGGCTGGTGGTCGCTGGAGTGTGGAGCGTGTTCGGGGTTCGCGGGGTGCTGCGGCGGCGCGGCCTGGCCTGGGCCGGGGCGGCGCTGGGCGTCTTCGGTTCGCTGATGCTCGGCACCGTCGTGCTGACCACGGTCACCAACCTGAACGCCCCGGACTTCCGGGACACCGTCGACCTCCACGCGCAGGGCTGGCTGCTGCTGGGCGGCGCGCTCGCGGGCTGGCTGGGCTGGCGGCTGGGCAGCCAGAGCGCGCGGGTCGCCGCCACCGACTGATCGGCTCGTCGGTGCCGTCCGATAATTTGCGGGTGCCTGCCCGGCGGGACGACCGGTGACGATGCGCACGGCGGAGGACATGCAGTGACCACATTGGACGCGAAGCTCGACCGGGTGCTCGGCGCCAAGACCGGCAAGGCGCTCGATTCGGCGCTAGGCCTTGCCACGGTGGGGGATCTGCTGCGCCACTACCCGCGCCGCTACGCCGAGCGCGGCGAGCTGACCGCGATCGCCGGGCTGGAGATCGGCGAGCACGCCACGGTGCTGGCGCAGGTGGAGCGGGTCAGCAAGCGCACCATGAAGTCCCGCCGCGGCACCATCGTCGAGGCCCGCATCACCGACGGCCACCGCTCGCTGAGCTGCACGTTCTTCAACCAGGCGTGGCGGGAGCGGGAGCTGCTGCCGGGGCGGCGCGGCATGTTCGCGGGCAAGGTCACCGCCTACCGCAACCAGCTGCAGCTGGCGCACCCCGAATACCAGCTCTTCGACGCGGACAAGACCGATCTCGGCTCGGTGGCCGAGGAGTTCGCCGCCGCGCTGATCCCGGTCTACCCGGCCGCGCAGGGCCTGCCGTCGTGGTCCATCGCGCAGTGCGTGGGCCAGGTGCTGGACGTCTGGGACGGCACCGACGACCCGCTGCCGGTGGAGCTGCGCGACCGGATGGGGCTGGCCGACCTCGAATCGGCGCTGCGCAAGATCCACCGCCCGCAGAACTTCGGCGACGTAGAGGCCGCGCAGGACCGGCTGAAGTGGGACGAGGCCTTGGCGGTGCAGCTGGCGCTCGCGCAGCTGCGCGGCGCGGCGAAGTCGCATCCGGCGCCGGTGTGCCGGACGCGCGAGGACGGTGTGCTGGCGGTGTTCGACCAGCGGATGCCGTTCGAGCTGACCGGCGGGCAGCGGGAAATCGGCGAGCAGATCGCTGTCGACCTGACCACCGAGCATCCGATGAACCGCCTGGTTCAGGGCGAGGTCGGCAGCGGCAAGACGGTGGTGGCGCTGCGCGCGATGCTGCAGGTGGTGGACTCCGGAAGGCAGGCGGCGATGCTCGCGCCGACCGAGGTGCTTGCCGCGCAGCACGCCCGCTCGCTGCGCGAGCTGCTCGGCGACCTGGCGATGGCTGGCGAGCTCGGCGGCGCTGACAACGCCACCCGCGTCACGCTGCTGACCGGCTCGCTGAACGCGGCGCAGCGCAAGAAAGCGTTGCTGGAGGCGGCTTCCGGCGAAGCCGGGATCGTCGTCGGCACGCACGCGCTGATCCAGGACCGGGTGTCGTTCGCCGATCTCGGCCTGGTCGTGGTGGACGAGCAGCACCGCTTCGGCGTCGAGCAGCGCGACGCGCTGCGGGCGCGCGGCGGGGACGACACGTCGCCGCACGTGCTCGTCATGACCGCGACGCCGATCCCGCGCACAGTGGCGATGACGGTCTACGGCGATCTGGAAACGTCGGCGCTGCGGGAACTTCCGCGCGGTCGCTCGCCGATCAGCACGAGCGTCGTTCCGGTGGCGGAGAAACCGGCCTGGCTGGACCGCGCCTGGGCGCGCATCCACGAAGAGGTCGCGGCCGGGCACCAGGTCTACGTGGTGTGCCCGCGCATCGGCGACGACGAGGAGAACTCGGGCAAGGGCAAGAAGAAAGCGGCGAAGTCCGCTGTGGACGACAGCGACGGGAGCGGCGAGGAGCCACCGCCGGAGGACGGCGAGGAGCGGCGGCCGCCGCTGGCGGTGCTCGACGTCGCGGAGCAGCTCGCGGCCGGGCCGTTGGCGGGCCTGCGGCTGGGCATCCTGCACGGCCGGCTGGCCGCCGACGACAAGGACGCGGTGATGCGCGCATTCGCCGCCGGCGAGCTCGACGTGCTGGTCGCCACCACCGTCATCGAGGTCGGCGTCAACGTCCCGAACGCGACCGTCATGGTGATCATGGACGCCGACCGGTTCGGCGTCAGTCAGCTGCACCAGCTGCGCGGCCGCGTCGGCCGGGGCAGCGCGCCGGGCCTGTGCCTGCTGGTCAGCGAGGCGATGGCGGGCACCACGACGCGCGACCGGCTGGACGCGGTCGCCTCCACCACGGACGGCTTCGAGCTGGCCCGCCTGGACCTGGAACTGCGCCGCGAGGGCGACATCCTCGGCGCGGCGCAGTCCGGCCGGAAGTCGGGCCTGAAGATGCTGTCGCTGCTGCGCGACGAGGACGTGATCGCCCAGGCCCGCGAGGAAGCCGACCGGGTGGTCGGCGAAGACCCGCGGCTCCGCGACCACCCGGGCCTGGCCCGGATGGTCGCGGAGGTCGTCGACGCCGAACGCGCGGAGTACCTGGAGAAGAGCTGATCGAGCGCCATCACGGTGCTGTTCTGGCGCCAAAATGGCGTTATATTCGATGCATGTCGGCTATCCAGATCAAGAACGTGCCGGACGACGTCCGCGAGACGTTGGTCGAGGCTGCCAAGGTCAGGGGCCAGTCCTTGCAGTCCTATCTGCTGGACGCGCTGGCGGAGCAGGCGCACCTGGCCCGGAACACGGAACTCCTCCGGAGTCTCCCGGTGGCGGAAACCGATGTCGGCATGGACGACATCGTCGACGCCATCCGGTCCTCGCGCGGACCGCTGGGCGGAACTGGTGAGGAGCCGATCCCGTGATCGTCGTCGATTCATCGGTCATGGTCGCCGCGCTCGTCGAAACCGATCAGCGCGGCGACCTGGCGCGGAGTGCGCTGGCAGCGGGCGGTCGGTTGTGCGCGCCTGGGCATTTTCCGCTTGAGGTGGTGCACGTCGTCCGAGGGCTCGCGATGGCGAAGAAGCTCCCGGCGAACGTGGCAAGTGATGCCGTGGCCGCATTCGCGAACTTCGCGTTCCGGCTGATACCTGCGTCGGGGCCGCTGCTCGACCGTGTTTGGGAGTTGCGGCACAGCGTTACGGCGTACGACGCCGCCTATGTCGCGGTTGCTGAGCAGCTCGGTGTTCCGCTGGTTACCGGTGATGTCCGCCTTGCTGCCGCCGATGGCCCGAAGTGCGAGATCCGCGTTCTGCGCTGAGGCTGCACGAACTCCCACCCCGAGAACCCACGGTTCTCGGGTGGCACGGATGCGTTCCCTCAGGTCAGGCCGTCAGGTGGACCGGTAGTTCTTGGTGGCCGTTGGAGAGGAACGAGGTCACCGGGCGCAGGCCGGTCGGGGGCACCGCGAGGGTCACGTCCGGGAAGCGGGCGAACAGCGCCGGTAGCGCGATCTCCGCTTCGAGGCGGGCCAGGGACGCGCCGAGGCAGAAGTGGACGCCGTGGCCGAAGGACAGGTGCTCCTTGTCGGGGCGGGTGATGTCGAAGCGGTCCGCGTCGTCGTGCCGGTCCGGGGCGCGCCCGGCCGCCGCGTACGCCGCCAGGATCGGCTCGCCCCGGCGGATGGTCAGCCCGGCCAGCTCGATGTCCTCCACGGCGTATCGCAGCGGCAGGTTCGCCACCGGTGCCTGCCAGCGCAGCGTCTCCTCGATCACGTCGTGCCAGGAACAGCGCCCGGCCAGCACCAGTTCGAGCTGGTCGTGGTGGGTGAGCAGCGCCGCGATGGCGTGGTCGAGGAGGTTGACGGTCGTTTCGTGCCCGGCCGCCAGCAGCAGGAAGATCGTGTCGACCAGCTCGGCCTCGCTGAGCCGCGAGTCGTTCTCGTAGCGTGCCGCCAGCATGGCGCTGACGAGGTCGTCGCCCGGTTCCCGGCGCTTGGCCGCGACCAGCCCGGCGAACATCTCCTGCGCCTCGCCCATGCTCGCGGCCATCTCGCCCGGTTCGGCGGTGGTGTCGAAGGTGATGTCGACGATCCGCCGCAGCCGCTCGCGGGTTCCGTCGTCCGGGAAGCCGACCAGCCGGCAGATCACCTCGATCGGCAGCGGGTAGGCGAACCGCTCGCGGAGGTCGACCGGCGCGCCCGCGTTCGAGGGGAGGTCGTCGAGCAGCGTGGTGACGATGTGCTCGATCTCCGGCCGCAGCGCCGCGATGCGGCGTGCCGTGAACGCGCCGGAGATCAGCGAACGCAGTCGCCGGTGGTCCTCGCCGTAGGCGGTGAACATGTTGTCCACCGCCACCCAGGTCACCAGCGGCCAGTCCGCCGGGACCTCGCCGGCGATCCACGCGGACCAGTGCCGCCGCGGATCCTTGGACACCCGCGGATCGGTCAGCAGGCGGCGCAGCAGCCCGGGGTCGGTGACGGCCCAGGCGGTGATCTGCCCGGGCAGTTCGACCGGAGTGGCGGGGCCGCGGTCCCGCAGCGCGGTGGCCTCGGCGTGGATGTCGGTGGCGTCGGTGTCGAGGACGTAGGGGTGTGGGAGTGGCATCGGTGGGCTCCCCAGTGCGAAGCGTCGCGGTCGAGCTTCCAGCGCCGTCCACGATCTTGTGGTCTGCTGAGTGCCGCCAGCCGCCGATCGGGCGGGAATCCCGGGCGGACACCACGCCCGGGAGCGAATAAGAGATCGAAAATTCGATCAAAATGAAAATAGGCTATTTTTCTTTTGGTCCAGACCTTGTTTTGATCTGAGTTTGAGCAGGTCATCAAGGTATCGAGGTGTCCATCACCTGGGAGGTTCTCCCGGTTAGAGGAATTTTCGCGGTACGGTGCTCGCACCGACCGACACCTGTCCAGGAGGAGCCGGCATGTTCCGCAAGGTCCTCGTCGCGAATCGCGGCGAGATTGCGATCCGCGCGTTCCGCGCCGCGTACGAGCTAGGCGCGGGCACGGTCGCGGTGTTCCCACACGAAGACCGCAACTCGCTGCACCGACTGAAAGCCGATGAGTCGTACGAGATCGGCGAGCCTGGGCATCCGGTCCGCGCTTACCTGTCCGTCGAGGAGATCGTCAAGGCCGCGCGCCAAGCCGGCGCGGACGCCGTCTACCCCGGCTACGGCTTCCTCTCCGAGAACCCCGAGCTGGCGCGCGCCTGCCGGGAAGCCGGGATCACCTTCGTCGGCCCCAGCCACGAGATCCTGCAGATGACCGGCAACAAGGCGACCGCGGTCGCCGCCGCCCGCGAGGCCGGCGTGCCGGTGCTGGATTCCTCGGCGCCGTCCCGCGAAATCGACGAGCTGCTCACCGCCGCCGAGAGCATGACGTTCCCGGTGTTCGTGAAGGCCGTCGCCGGCGGCGGCGGGCGCGGCATGCGCCGCGTCGACGCGCCCGCCGGGCTGCGCGAGGCGCTGGAAGCCGCGATGCGCGAGGCCGAATCGGCCTTCGGCGACCCGACGGTCTTCCTGGAGCAGGCGGTCATCAACCCGCGGCACATCGAGGTGCAGATCCTCGCCGACGCCGCGGGCAACGTGATCCACCTCTTCGAGCGCGACTGCTCCGTGCAGCGCCGCCACCAGAAGGTCATCGAGATCGCCCCGGCGCCGAACCTGGACCCGCAGCTGCGGGAGCGGATCTGCGCCGACGCCGTCGCCTTCGCCCGCAAGATCGGCTACGTCAACGCGGGCACCGTGGAGTTCCTGGTCGACGAGCAGGGCCGCCACGTGTTCATCGAGATGAACCCGCGCATCCAGGTGGAGCACACGGTCACCGAGGAGGTCACCGACGCCGACCTGGTGCAGTCGCAGCTGCGCATCGCCGCCGGCGAGACGCTCGAGGACCTCGGCATGACGCAGGACGCGATCCGGTTGCGCGGCGCGGCCCTGCAGTGCCGCATCACCACCGAGGACCCGGCCAACGGATTCCGCCCGGACACCGGCATGATCAGCGCCTACCGCTCGCCGGGCGGCGCGGGCATCCGGCTCGACGGCGGCACCGCGTTCGCCGGCACCAGCGTCAGCGCGCACTTCGACTCGATGCTGGTGAAGCTGTCCTGCCGGGGCCGCGACTTCGCCACCGCCGTCGCGCGCGCCCGCCGCGCCGTCGCCGAGTTCCGCATCCGCGGCGTGTCCACGAACATCCCGTTCCTGCAGGCCGTGCTGGACGATCCGGACTTCGCCGCGGGCAAGGTCACCACCTCGTTCATCGGCGAGCGGCCGCACCTGCTCACCGCCCGCCACTCGGCCGACCGCGGCACCCGGCTGCTGAACTACCTCGCCGACGTGACCGTCAACCGGCCCAACGGCGAGCGCCCGACCACCCCGGACCCGGTGCACAAGCTGCCCGAGCTGGACCTGTCGGTGCCGCCGGCGGCCGGTTCCAAGCAGCGGCTCACCGAGCTCGGCCCGGAGGGCTTCGCCCGCTGGCTGCGGGAATCCAAGGCCGTCGGCGTCACCGACACCACCTTCCGCGACGCCCACCAGTCGCTGCTGGCGACCCGAGTACGCAGCCGGGACCTGCTCGCGGTCGCGCCGCACGTGGCGCGGCTGACGCCGGAGCTGCTGTCCCTGGAGTGCTGGGGCGGCGCGACCTACGACGTGGCGCTGCGGTTCCTCGCCGAGGACCCGTGGGAGCGGCTGGCGAAGCTGCGCGAGGCGGTGCCCAACATCTGCCTGCAGATGCTGCTGCGCGGCCGCAACACGGTCGGCTACACGCCTTACCCGACCGAGGTGACCGAGCACTTCGTGCAGGAGGCCACCGACACCGGCATCGACATCTTCCGCATCTTCGACGCCCTCAACGACGTCGAGCAGATGCGCCCGGCCATCGAGGCGGTGCGGGCCACCGGGAAGTCGGTCGCCGAGGTCGCGCTGTGCTACACGGCCGATCTGTCCAATCCGGACGAGAAGCTGTACACGCTGGACTACTACCTGCGGCTGGCCGAGCAGATCGTCGACGCCGGCGCGCACGTGCTGGCCGTCAAGGACATGGCCGGGCTGCTGCGCGCGCCGGCGGCGGCGAAGCTGATCTCCGCGCTGCGCAAGGAATTCGACCTGCCGGTGCACCTGCACACCCACGACACGCCGGGCGGCCAGCTGGCCACCTACCTGGCGGCCATCCAGTCCGGGGTGGACGCGGTGGACGCCGCGACGGCGTCGCTGGCCGGCACCACCTCGCAGCCCGCGCTGTCGTCGGTGGTGGCCGCCACCGACTACACCGAGCAGGCCACCGGGCTGGACCTGCAGGCGGTGTGCGACCTGGAGCCGTACTGGGAGTCGGTGCGCAAGGTCTACCAGCCCTTCGAGGCGGGCCTGGCCTCGCCGACCGGGCGCGTGTACAAGCACGAGATCCCCGGCGGCCAGCTGTCGAACCTGCGCACCCAGGCGGTCGCGCTCGGGCTGGGCGACAAGTTCGAGGAGATCGAGGCGATGTACGCCGCGGCCGACCGGATCCTCGGCCGGCTGGTCAAGGTGACCCCGTCGTCGAAGGTGGTCGGCGACCTGGCGCTGCACCTGGTGGGCGCCGGGGTGGACCCGGCCGACTTCGAGGCCGACCCGCGCAAGTTCGACATCCCGGACTCGGTGATCGGGTTCCTGCAGGGCGAGCTCGGCGAACCGCCGGCGGGCTGGCCGGAGCCGTTCCGCACCCGCGCGCTGGCGGGCCGCACCGCCGCGCGCAAGCTCGCGGAACTGTCCGAAGAGGACCGCGATGGGCTCACCTCGGACCGCCGGGGCACCCTGAACCGGCTGATGTTCGCCAAGCCCACCAAGGAGTTCACCGAGCACCGCGAGGCGTACGGCGACACCTCCCTGCTGCGCAGCAAGGACTTCTTCTACGGGCTGCGGCCGGGGGAGGAGTACTCGGTGGACCTGGAGCCGGGCGTGCGGCTGCTGATCGGCCTGGAAGCGATCAGCGAGCCCGACGAGCGCGGCATCCGCACCGTGATGGCCATCCTGAACGGGCAGCTGCGGCCGATCCAGGTCCGCGACCGCTCGGTGGCCACGAACCTGCCGGTCGCGGAGAAGGCCGACCGGTCCAACCCCGGTCACGTGCCTGCGCCGTTCGCCGGCGTGGTGACGCTGTCGGTCGGCGAGGGCGACGCGGTGGATGCCGGTCAGACGATCGCCACCATCGAGGCGATGAAGATGGAGGCGGCGATCACGGCCCCGCAGGGCGGCCGGGTGAAGCGCCTGGCGATCGGCGCGGTCCAGCAGGTCGAGGGCGGCGACCTGATCATCGAACTCGGCTAGCTCGATCGAGTTGCGGTGCGGGGCACCTTTGGCCATGGGTGGTCAAAGGTGCCCCGCACTCGTCCCCGGATCAGATGCAGAGTGCGCGGAGGTTCGGATCGGCGGTGCTATCGGTCGTAGAGTTCCTCGCGGGTCCAGGTGATGCCACCGCGATCTAGCTCCGTGGTCCCTCCAAGAACAATGCTCTCCGAGTCTTGAGGCCCGAACTTTCCGGCGGCAGCCTCGTCCATGAGCGCAAAAGCTTCTTGCCGGGCCTGCTCGTAGCCCCTGGTGACGCGGTCCATGTCCATTGGGCCATTCCATCCTCGTCAGTTCCTCGGCTGGGTCGGTGTGTCGTGAGTGCCTGTGGTCGTTAGAGCGGCCGTAGGCACTCACGACCCCGTGGGAGACGCGCACGCGTGTCGTGCCGAGTAGCAGTTTTGCCTATGCCTGACGGCAGATCTGTCGATTTTTGGTTCCCAATTTTAGGCAAAATCGGGGCAGGCCCGTCGGCGTGCGCTGCAGCCGCACATACCCTTACCTGCGAAGATCTGATCGGGAAAAGTTTGAGTTGACTCGAAGTGTGGATTTCCTTGTAAACCGAGAACGGCACTATCGGGTGTAGATCGCGAGTTCGGCACAACGACATCGAATCGTTGGGGCAGAGAGTTGTAGGCGGAGGCGTTTTCGCGGCTACCGGTCGGACGGGGCGAGGCCGTGTTCGTAGGCGTAGATCACCGCGTGCACGCGGGTTCGCAGGCCGAGTTTCGCGAGGATCCGGTTCACGTGTGTCTTCACCGTGCCTTCTTCGATCGTGCAGGCCGCGGCGATTTCGCCGTTGCTCATCCCGCGCGCCACCAGCCGCAGCACGTCGTGCTCGCGGGGCGTGAGGCGCTCCAGCTCCGGGGTCGCCGGGTGCGGCGAGAGCGCCGCGAAGCGGCTGATCAGGCGCCCGGTCACCTGCGGGTCGATCAGCCCCCGGCCCCGGTGCAGCTCGCGGACGGCGGCCACCAGCACGTCGGGTTCGTTGTCCTTGAGCAGGAAGCCGGCCGCGCCCGCCTGCAACGCGCCGAAGAGGTACTCGTCGAGGTCAAAGGTCGTCAGCGCCAGCACCCGCGGCGCGGGTTCCGAGCCGGTGAGGCGGCGGATCGCCGCGATCCCGTCCAGGTGCGGCATCCGCAGGTCCATCACCACGACGTCGGGCCGTCGCCACTGCGCGAGCCGGACCGCCTCGGCTCCGTTGGCCGCCACGTCGACCACCTCGATGTCCGCCTCGCCGTCCAGCACCAGGCGGAGCGCGTCGCGCACCGCCTCCTGGTCGTCGGCCACCAGCACCCGGATCGTCACCAAGCCGTCCTCTCCACGGGCAGTTCGGCCGCCACCCGCCAGCCGGCCGGATCGGCCGGGCCCACCGACAGCGTCCCGTCGAGCAGGTGCACGCGTTCCCGCATGCCGCGGATGCCCTGGCCCTCGGCTCCCGCGGCGGCCGGCGGGCCGTCGTCGGTGACCTCGATGCGCAGGCTCCGCTCGTCCTGCCGCAGGTGGACGACGACTTCCGTCGCGCCGGAATGACGCGCGGCGTTCGTCAGGGCCTCCTGCACCACCCGGTACGCGGTCCGGTCGACGGCCGGCGGCAGTCCGGCCGCGATGCCGGCGCGGCGCAGGCTGACCTTGCGCTCCTGGGACGAGAGCCGGTCGGCGAGCCGGTCCAGGTCGGCCAGGCCCGGCTGGCCGTCGCCCGGCTCCTCCCGCAACTCCCGCAGCAGGTTCCGCACCTCGCCGAGCGCGGTCCGCGAGAGCTCCGAGATCGTGCCCAGCGCGCGGTCGGCGGCCGGCGAAGCCCCGTCGAGCGCCCGGCGGGTCGCGGTCGCCTGCAACCTGATCGCGGTCAGGTGGTGGCCGACGCTGTCGTGCACGTTCCTGGTGAGCCAGGCCCGTTCTTCGGCCAGCAGTCGATCCGACTCGGCGCGCTGCAGCCGGAGCGCCTGGCTCGCCCGCTCGCGGTGCAGCCGCAACGCGTAGCCCGTGGCGACCGGGGCGATGGCCATGACGATCAGGTCGGTCGCGGTGAAGACCTGGACCGGCCCGCCGGCGATCAGCAGCGTGCCCACCGACCAGCAGGTGGAAATCGCCAGCACCAGCAACGGGTTTCGCGGCCGGTGGTAGACGGCGGCGCAGAACGCTCCCATCGCGACGAGCATTCCGGGCCAGTTCGGCAGGAAGGCCATGCCCAGCAGCGCGATCACCGCGGACACCACCGCGACGGTCAGCGGCAGCACCCGCCGGGCCGGCAGCGGAAGGCAGACTCCGACGCTGAAGGCGGCCAGCAGCGGCAGGTCCACGGGGACCCGCCGCTCCCAGCACGCCACCAGCATCAGCGCGGTCGAAACGCCCGCGATGAGCAGGATTTCCCGCACGTAGCGCATGTCACGAGGATGCAGCACCGCACGCGGCGCCTTCCGGCGGCAGTTCCCCGGCCGTCAGGTACCGGTGCACCCGGTCCCGCACGCAGGGGTGCCCGCTGAGGTAGAGCGCGTGAGCGCCCTCGGCCGGGAGGTAGCGGGCGCCGTCGAGTTGCGCGGTCACCCGGCGCGCGTCCTGCGGCGGGGTGGTGCTGTCGTACTTGCCGCTCGCGACGAGGATCGGCGGGAGGCCCCGCGGGCGGATCGGATGCGGCCGGAAGTTCGTCGTCTCGGGCAGACCGGCGCAGTGGTAGGACATCTGCCACGCGGTGGCCCAGCCGATTCGCGGCGTTCGGCTCCGCAGAACGGTTTCCAGCGCCTTGACCTCGCCGTACTCGGTCGGATACGGGAAGTCGGCGCAGAACATGATCCGGCTGAGCGCGGGATCCATCCCGCCGGTGGGGGTTCTGGCGAATCGGGTGGCGTCACCGGCGTGCGCCTCAAGCAGGGATGCGGCCAGTTCGGGCCACCGCCCCTCGTAGCCGGGATTGGCGCGCGAGGCGATCAGCGTCGCGCCGGCCGTGGCGTTCGGCCCGGCGCCGGGAGCGGGGATGGGATCGCGCTCGGCGCGCGCCAGCACCTCGTCCCACACCTCGAGCACGTCCCGGCCGTGCAGCGCGCATTTCGGTTCGGTGGCGCACCACCCAGCGAAGCGGTCGAGGTTCGACTCCATGGTCTTCGCGCGCGGCAGCAGCCAGCCCGGCCAGGACCGGTTGGTGTGGTCCATGACGCTGTCCAGGTACATCCGGCCGATGCGGTCGGGGAAGAACTCGGCGTAGGCCTGCCCGAACACCGTTCCGTAGGAGTTGCCGTAGTAGTTCAGCTTCTCCTCGCCCAGCGCGGTCCTGATCGCGTCCATGTCGCGGGCGACCTGCCACGTGTTCAGCTTGCCCGCCAGCGGCCCGGCCGCTTCGGCGCAGCCGGTGCCGAAGCGCCGGTTCTCGGCGGCGTAGGCGTCATAGGTGACCTGGTCCGGGAAAACCCATTCCGCGTTCTCCGGCATGGGCATCGGATCCGGGCACCGCACCCCGGCGCTCGCTTCGAAGCCGCGCGGGTCGGAGACGACGACGTCGAACCACCGGGTGAGGTCGGCGAAGGCGGCCTTCGACTGGCGCAGCACCGAGATCTGCTGGGCGGGGCCGCCGATGTTGACCAGCAGCGTGCCCTTGCGGTTGGCGGGATCCTGCGCGGGAAGTTTGGCCAATCCCAGGCCGATCCGGCCGCCTCCGGGATCGGCCCAGTCGACCGGCACGTCGATCCGGCCGCACTGCAGGCCGTCCCCGCAGTCCTGCCAGGACGGTCCCGGATCGGCGGAAGCGACGTGCACCGTTCCCACCGCGAGCAGCCCCGCGCCGAGCACGGTGGCGATGGTTTTCCTCATGCGCCCAGGCTTTCGCGAGCCGGGTTCGCCAGGCGTCAAACCTTCGATAGATCTTCGGGGCTCACGGCGTCTTGAGGACGGTCAGGAGTTGGGTGGCCCGGCTGAGGGCCACGTAGAGGGCTCGGCGGCCCGTGCTGGATTCCGCGGCCAGGCCGTCCGGATCGACGACCACCACCGCGTCGTACTCCATGCCCTTGGCCTCCAGGCTGCCGACCACGCGCAGCCGGTCCGACTCGGCCTCATCCACAGTGGACAGCCATTCGCGGACCTCGTCGCGGCGGGCCATCGTGGTGACCACGCCCACCGTGCCCTCGGCCGCTGCCACCAGCTCCACCGCGGCGGTCCGCGCCGCCCGCGGCAGCTCGTCGGCGGGCACCTCGAGCACCGTCGGCTCGACGCCGGTCGTGCGCACCGCGACCGGCAGGTCGTCGGCCGGGACCAGGTCGCGGACCGCGTCGGCGGCGATGGTGAAGATCTCCGCCGAGTTCCGGTAGTTGGTGCGCAGCGTGAACCGGCGGTGCGTGCGCTGCGCGCTCAACGCCTCCTGCCGAGCCGCGGCGGCCTCCGCCGGATCGGGCCACGACGACTGGACCGGGTCGCCCACGATCGTCCAGCTCGCGTGCCGCCCGCGGCGGCCCACCATGCGCCACTGCATCGGCGAGAGGTCCTGCGACTCGTCGATCACCACGTGCGCGTACTCGTCGTAGTTGACCGCCCGGCGCGGCTGCTCCGCCTCCGGGGCGGTGCGGCGGCGCTTCGGCGGCGGCCCGGCCAGCATCCGCAGCTCGTCGATCAGCGCGATGTCGGCGACCGTCCACCCGGTCACCTCGGACCACGACTTCGCCAGCAGGTCGACCTCCTCGGCCGACAGCAACCGGCGGGCGGCCTGGGACAACCGCGCCGGATCGGACAGCCAGCGCAGCACCTGCATCGGGTACAACGGCGGCCACCAGGCGACCAGGAACCGGTGGAACTCGATGCGCTCGCCGATCTCGGTGAGCAGCCGCTCCCGCTCGGGCTGGAAGTCCTCGTCGGCGGCCTGCTTCGCCTTCTGCCACAGGGCTTCCAGCAGCGCGTCGGCCGCGCGCATCCGGTACCGGTTGGGCTGCCCGCCCTTGTTGTGCAGCGAGCGGCGGATCCGCTTCAGGTCGTCGGCCTGCAGCTTCAGCACCGTGCCCCGGTAGAACATCTTCAGGTGCTCCGGCGCATCCGGCGGCGGCAACCGCAGCGCCCGCCGGAGCACCTTGACCATCCGCGACGAGCCCTTGATCTCGGCCGTGCGCGGGTCGTCGATCTTGGCCGTGCCGATGCCGTCCAGCACCTCGCCGAGCGCCCGCAGCTCGACGTTGTGCTCGCCCATCGACGGCAGCACGCGGGAGATGTAGGACATGAACACCGGCGACGGCCCGATCACCAGCACCCCGGGGCCGCCGAGCCGGCGCTGGTCGCGGTAGAGCAGGTAGGCGGCGCGGTGCAGCGCCACGGCGGTCTTGCCGGTGCCCGGGCCGCCGGTGATCTCGGTGACCCCACCCTCGGGCGCCCGGATCGCGTCGTCCTGCTCCTTCTGGATGGTGGCGACGATGTTGCGCATCGAGTCGCCGCGCGAGCGGGTCAGCGCCGCCATCAGCGCGCCGTCGCCGATCACCCGCATGTCCGCCGGGGCCCGGTCCGGGTCCAGCAGGTCGTCGGAGAGGTCGACGACCTGCTCGCGGGACGAGCGGATCACCCGGCGCCGCACCACGTCCAGCGGCTGCTCGGGAGTGGCCTGGTAGAACGCCGCCGCCAGCGGGGCCCGCCAGTCCACCAGCAGGTTGTCGAACTGCGGATCGCGGATGCCCAGCCGGCCGATGTGCACGGCGTCGCCGCCGGCGAAGTCCAGGCGGCCGAACACCAGCCCCTCGGACTCCGCGTTCAGCGCCTGCAGCGTCCGGTTCGCGTGGTAGAGCATCACGTCGCGCTCGTTCAGCGCCTCGGGCGTGGCCTCCTGGCCGTACTCGTAGCTCTTGTCGCGCATCGCCTCGGCTTCGGCGCGCAATTCGTCAAGCCGCGAGTAAACCCGATCGACGTGCTGCTGCTCGACCGCGATCTCGGCCTGCTTGGTGGACGCTTCGGACACCTGTGTCGTTCTCCCGTGTGGCGCAGTGGGCAGACCAGTCAGCCTACGGCCCGTCGCAGCAGCGGTTTGCTGCTCCCAGGAGCTAAGAACC
This sequence comes from Saccharopolyspora sp. NPDC050389, assembly GCF_040655595.1. NCBI lineage: Bacteria > Bacillati > Actinomycetota > Actinomycetes > Pseudonocardiales > Pseudonocardiaceae > Saccharopolyspora > Saccharopolyspora sp. NPDC050389. The sequence goes on along the minus strand of NZ_JBFAKG010000008.1, from coordinate 50,028 downwards.
CGCATACCCAGGCGTAAACTGCGGCGAACACCAACACCTGCCGCGCGAGAGCGCCTGGCGGCCACTTGCCCGACGCCGCGGTGCCGCTCGGCGGGCCCGCGAAGCACCGGAACGCGGGTGCGCGACGATGGTCGGGTGACTCGGATCGTGGCCGGAAGCGTGGGCGGGCGGCGCATCGACGTGCCCCCGCGAGGCACCAGACCCACCTCGGAGCGGGTGCGGGAAGCCCTGTTCAGCGCGCTCGAGTCGGCCATCGAGCTGGCCGGCGCGCGGGTGCTCGACCTCTACGGCGGCTCCGGGGCGCTCGGTCTCGAAGCCCTCTCCCGCGGCGCCGCGCATGCCACGTTCGTCGAATCCGACCGGCGCGCCGCCCAGCTGCTGCGCCGCAACGCCGCGTCGCTCGGGTTCCGCGACATCCGGGTGGAGCAGGCGAAAGCCGAAACCCTGATCGGCACCCCGACGGCGCAGCCCTTCGACGTGGTGCTGGCCGATCCGCCCTACGACCTCGCGCCCGAGCTGCTGCAGCGGGTGCTGGCCGGGCTGGCGCCGAACGGCTGGACCGCGCCGGGCAGCCTCGTGATCGTCGAGCGCGCGGTGCGCAGCGGCGAACCGGACTGGCCGCCGCCACTGCGGTCCCTACGCACCAAGCGCTACGGCGACACCGCCGTCCACTGGGCCGCGCACGAGGAGCCGTGAAAGCCGTTTACCCGCGCCGGTGACCCGCGCCACGTCGTCCTGGGGGCATCCCCGAGCTGCTGCTAACGTGCCAGCTCATGAGGCGTGCCGTGTGTCCTGGCTCCTACGACCCGGTGACGAACGGTCATCTGGACATCATCGAGCGAGCGTCGAAGCTGTTCGACGAGGTCGTCGTCGCGGTGCTCATCAACAAGAACAAGAAGAGCCTGTTCAACGTCGAAGAGCGGCTGGAGATGCTGCGCGAGGTCACCTCCCAGTGGCCGAACGTGCGCATCGACGCCTGGCACGGCCTGCTCGTGGACTACTGCAAGGCGCACGGCATCGGCGCGATCGTCAAGGGTCTGCGCGCGGTCAGCGACTTCGACTACGAGCTGCAGATGGCGCAGATGAACCAGCAGCTGTCCGGGGTGGAGACGATGTTCATGTCCACCAACCCGCTGTACAGCTTCCTGGCCAGCTCGCTGGTCAAGGAGGTCGCCACCTACGGCGGCGACGTGTCGAACCTGCTGCCGCCGACGATCGAGCAGCGGCTCCTCGAGCGGCTGGCCGAGCAGAACTGACCGCGGCTAGGCCGATCGGCTTAGCGCCTATCGCACGATAGTGCCGCGTGGCATTTCGGGTTCACGTCAGCTTCAGTGCGTGCACACGTCGTCGACGTAGCGTGCTCGACCATGAAGCGGATCACGTCGAAGACACTCCAGGTCCTGTTGGCCGGTCTGATCGCCGTGGTGGGGCTGGTCGGGTTCCAGGCGAGCGCCCTGTCCGCCGCGCCGACGGCTGCCGTCGCGCAGGCGCCGTGCGGGGACACCTCGGGCTTCCAGAAGGTCGACCTCTCGGCCCTGCCGAAGGAGGCGACCGACACGGTCAACCTGATCAAGAAGGGCGGCCCCTACCCGTACCCGCAGGACGGCACGGTCTTCCAGAACCGGGAAGGCATCCTGCCGAAGTGCGACAGCGGCTACTACCACGAGTACACCGTCAAGACTCCCGGCAGCGACGACCGCGGCGCCCGCCGCTTCGTCGTCGGGAACGGCGGCGAGTACTTCTACACCCAGGACCACTACGACAGCTTCCAGCTGACCAACATCAACGCGTAGAGAGTGTTTCGAAATCGGTTTGCGTAGCGGTGCGGGTGGCGGCCCCCTGCGGGAATTGCCGCTGCCCCCTCGCTGTGGGATCCCCGAAATCATGAATGACCAATTCACCACGTCGGGGCTGTCCTCGCTGGGAGAACTCCAGAGGAGTGGGCACCGTGAACCCGCGGCGGTGCGAGTTGAGTCCCACACCGCAAGCGGCTACCGCCGCTTATAAGACCCGACCTAGTCCACCGCGAGCCGTGCGCGTTCCGGGCCTCCCGGGACGCGCACGAGTGCGTTCGGGGGCTTGACACGCGGAACTGGATTTCCCCCGCCGCGCTGCCCGGCGCGGGCAGACTGGTAGCGGGACAAACCCATGATCGGCGGCTGCGGGTGTTCTGACATGCTTGCCACTGCGGCGGCTACGACGGCAGGGAGATCAAGGTGTACCGGGTGTTCGAGGCGCTCGACGAGCTGGTCACGATCGTCGAGGAAGCGCGTGGTGTGCCCATGACGTCGGGGTGCGTGGTACCCCGCGGCGACGTGCTGGAGCTGCTCGACGACGTGCGGGACGCGATCCCGCAGGAACTCGACGACGCCCAGGACGTGCTCGACCACCGCGACGAAGTGGTGTCCACCGCGGAGGCGCAGGCCGACAAGTCGGTCACCGACGCCCGCAACGAGGCCGACCGCACGGTCGCCTCGGCGCGCGCCGAGGCTGAGCAGCTGCTCGCCGATGCCCGCGAGCAGGCCGACGAGCTGCTGGCCGAGGCGCGGGCGCAGGCCGAGCAGGCGGTGACCGCAGGCCGCCGCGAGTACGAGGAGTACGTCGGCCGCGCCCAGAGCGAGGCCGACCGCATGGTGCAGGCCGGCCGCGCCGCCTACGAGCAGTCGGTGCACGAGGGCAAGGCGGAGCAGGCCCGGCTGGTCGCCGACACCGAGGTGGTGCAGGCGTCGAACGCCGAGGCCAAGCGCATCGTCGACGAGGCGAACGAGGACGGGGAGCGGCTGCGCAGCGAGTGCGACGCGTACGTCGACTCCCGGCTCGCGGACTTCGAGGACCTGCTCAGCCGCACGCTGCGCACCGTCGGCAAGGGCCGCCAGCAGCTGCGAAGCCCGATGGGCGCGCCCTTCGACTACGAGGAGTGGCACGCCGGCAACAACACCGGCGCCAACTGACCTCCGCCGCGTCGCGCCCGGGTTCCGCCGCTCGGGCCCGCATCGGAACCGGTCCTTGGTCGTGGAGGGCCTGGTGTCGCGGCTGGATGGGTGTCGCGTACGCTGGGAAAGCTGGCTGGGGATGATGCGCAGTTTCTCATCCACCGATGCCGCACCGCCCTGTCGAATTGACCACCGAAACTTGTGATGTCTCAGAACCATGCAGCGCACACAGCGCACGTCGGCCCCTGGGTGATCGACACCCGGGAGATCGGCCACCGGGCAGGCAGCAGCCGCGCCTACACGCGCAGTGCCCCGGCACCGACCGGGTTCGGGCTGGACATGATCAAGGTGCCGGAGGGCGATCCGGTGCAGCTCGACATGCTGGCCGAGTCGGTGGTGGAGGGCGTGCTGGTGTCCGGCACCGCCGTGGCCACCCTGGCCGGCGAGTGCGTCCGGTGCCTGGACTCGATCTCCGACGAGGTCGAGGTGGAGGTGCGGGAGCTGTTCGCCTACCCGGACAGCGCCACGGACGCCAGCACGGATGACGACGAGGTGGAGCGGGTCGTGCATGACCTGATCGACCTCGAACCGGTGGTGCGGGACGCGATGTTGCTGTCGCTGCCCTCGGCGCCGTTGTGCTCGCCGGACTGCCAGGGGCTGTGCTCCGGGTGCGGCGTGAAGTGGGCCGAACTCGCCCCGGATCACACGCATGAGACCATTGATCCTCGCTGGGCTGCGCTGCAAGAGCGGCTCGGCGGGACCGAGGAGGAGAAGTAGTCGTGGCCGTCCCGAAGCGCAAGATGTCCCGGGCCAACACCCGTCACCGCCGGTCGCAGTGGAAGACCTCTGCGCCGACGCTGGTGCAGTGCTCCAACCGCGCCTGCCGTGAGCAGAAGCTGCCGCACGTTGTCTGCCCGGCCTGCGGCCAGTACGACGGCCGCCAGGTCGTCCAGCCCGCCTGATCGGCGGTAGCGCAGTGGGGGGAAAGCAGTCGCGGGCCCGGAAGGTTGACCGGGCTCCGCTGTTGGCAGCGCTCGGCGTCGAGCTCGACGCCGAGCTGCTCACCCTTGCCCTCACCCACCGCTCGTACGCGTACGAGAACGGCGGCCTGCCGCCGAACGAGCGGCTGGAGTTCCTGGGAGACGCGGTGCTCGGCCTGGTGATCACCGATCACCTGTACACCGAGCACCCGGATCTGCCCGAGGGACAGCTCGCGAAGCTGCGCGCCAGCGTGGTCAACATGCACGCGCTGGCCGGCGTCGCCCGCGGGCTCGGTGAGGGCGGCTTGGGCGAGTACCTGCTGTTGGGTAGGGGCGAGGAGCTCACGGGGGGCCGAGACAAGGCGAGCATCCTCGCGGACGGCCTTGAGGCCGTCCTGGGCGCGGTGTACCTGGCGAAGGGCATCGGCGTCGCACGTGACGTGGTCTACCGGCTGTTCGAGCCGCTGCTGGCCGAGGCGCCGCAGCGCGGTGCCGGGCTGGACTGGAAGACGAGCCTGCAGGAGCTGACCGCGTCGGCGGGGCTCGGTGTGCCCGAGTACCGGGTCGAGGAGCAGGGCCCGGACCACCGCAAGGAGTTCAGCGCCTACGTGGCGGTCGGCGGGCAGACCTACGGTCGCGGCGATGGCCGCACCAAGAAGGAAGCCGAGCAGAAGGCCGCCGAAGCGGCCTGGCGCCAGCTCTCCGAACAGCAGACCACCGAAGACGCCGAGACCCCTTCCGCGTAGCGGAATCAGGGGCCGCGCGCCGGGGTTCGGCGCGGGTGGTCGAAGATGTTTTCGTGCCTGAGTTGCCTGAGGTCGAGGTCGTCCGGCGTGGTGTCGCCGAACATGCTGTCGGCCGGACGTTGTCCGGCGTCGAGGTCCTGCATCCGCGCGCTGTGCGCCGGCATGTGCCCGGCCCGGATGATTTCGCCGGTCGGCTCGCCGGGCGCTGCCTGAGCGCGGCGCGGCGGCGCGGCAAGTACCTGTGGCTGGAGCTGGGCGACGAGGCGGGTGCACCCGAGTCCGGCGGTGAAGCGCTCGTGGTGCACCTGGGGATGAGCGGCCAGCTGCTCGTGCAGCCCGGCGACACCCCGGACGAGAAGCACCTGCGGGTGCGGCTGCGGTTCTCCGACGGCGGGCCGGAGCTGCGGTTCGTCGACCAGCGCACCTTCGGCGGCCTGCACTTGGCCGATCTGGTCGAGGTGGACGGGATCGCGCTGCCGAAGCCGGTGGCGCACATCGCGCCCGATCCGCTGGAGCAGGTGTTCGACCTCGAGGCGGTGGCCGACAGGTTGCGGGCGCGGCGCACCGGGATCAAGCGGGCGCTGCTGGACCAGAGCCTGGTGTCCGGCGTCGGCAACATCTACGCCGACGAGGCGCTCTGGCGGGCCAAGCTGCACTGGGCCCGGCCCACGGCGACCTTGACGCGGCCCAAGATCCGCGAGCTGTTCGACGCCGTCACCGACGTCATGCAGCAGGCGTTGCACGCCGGTGGCACCTCGTTCGATGCCTTGTACGTCAACGTGAACGGCGAATCCGGCTACTTCGACCGGTCGTTGGCGGTGTACGGGCAGGAAGGGCGCCCGTGCCCGCGGTGCGGGGCGTCGGTGCGACGCGACGCGTTCATGAACCGCTCGTCCTACACCTGCCCGGTGTGCCAACCAAAGCCACGCAACGCCCACCTGTGACGCTTCTCGTTTCCAGGCTCGTTTTGCGTTGTGGTGCGGGTGGCGGCCCCCTGCGGGAGTTGCAGAGGCCTTCTCGGCTGTGGGATCCCCGGCTTATGCATGACCAATACGCGGCGCCGGGGCTGTCCTCGCTGGGAGAACCCCGGAGGGGTGGGCACCGTGAACCCGCGGTGGTGCCGGTTGCGTAGGTGGGCTAAGCGGCTGCGCCGCTTCGAAGGCAACGACCCGCCTTACCGCACTCCACCACATCCAAAACAGTCTCTATAGAGGCTGTTTCCGAACTTGCTCTGCGTGGCGGTGCGGGTGGCGGCCCCCTGCGGGAATTGCTGTGGTCTTCTCGCTGTGGGATCCCCGACATCATGAATGGCCAATTCACCACGTCGGGGCTGTCCTCGCTGGGAGAACCCCAGGGGGGTGGGCACCGTGAACCCGCGGCGGTGCGGGTTGCGTGGGTGGGCTAAGCGGCTGCGCCGCTTCAAAGACAAAGCCCCGCGTTACCACATCCGCACTCCACCACATCCCAAACAGCCTCTATAGCCGCCCAAAAGACTCACGGCTGCGTTGTCAGGGCTGTTGTTACGGCCGTCATCGTGCGCTGCCAGTGCTCTCGTTGGCGGGCTCGCTCGTCCGCGTTGGCCAGCCATTCCTGGTGGAAGCGCAGTTGCGTGCGGTCGCCCTTGCCCACGATGGCGACCTGCACCGTCGTGTCGTGGTCCCAGTCGGCCGGTCGCCAGGTGAGCCGGACCCGGTCGAGCTGGCGGTGGCTGCGGATCTCGCCGGTCGTGCCGTCCGCCGTCTGGTACGTCGCGCCCTTCTCCAGGGTGGCGCCCGCGCCGAGCCACAGCGCGATTCCTTCCGGGCTGGTGAGGAAGCGCCAGACCGCGTCCGGCGGGTGCGGCACGGTCTTGGACACCCCGATCTGGAAGCCGGCGTCCTTGGTCTGCCCGATCATGCCTGCTCCCAGCCGTCAATGTAACCGGTTAAAGCGGTAGTGAAACCGACTATAGTGGTTACATGCGGGTGGGAACAAGGCTGCTGACCGCGGCGACCGGCGAGCGATTCCGGTTCGACGCCGGGTGCTTCTTCCTGGAGCTGCTGATCACCGGCGGGCCGGGGCCGTACCAGCGCTACGAGATCTTGCACGAACCGGCGGATCTTGCGCGCTGGCTGGAAGGCTCCAGGCTGGCCGAGGTCGCGCCGCTGAGCAGCGACGACATCCGCATCCAGCCCGCCGAGCTGCGCCGCATCAAGCTGTTCCGGGACACGATGTGGTCGGTCGCGAAGGCCGTGGCGCACGATGAGCGGCCGTCGAGCGCCGACCTGGAGGTGCTCAACGACAGCGCGGAACCGCCGCCGCGACCGCGGCTGGACCCGGCGACAGGTGTCCGGCAGTGGGCCTCTCCCGTCACCGGCAGCCAGATCCTCGGCGCTGCCGCCCGCGAGGCCATCGAGCTGCTCGGCGGTGACCGCGTCCAGCGGCTGAGGGAATGCGCGGCGGACGACTGCTCGCTGCTCTTCCTCGACACCTCCCGGCCGGGCTCCCGCCGCTGGTGCTCGATGCAGCGCTGCGGAAACCGCCACAAGGTGAACGCCCACCGAGCCCGCCAGTCCTGACCCGGGCGGTTCTTCCAATATTGCCGAAAATTGGGTTCCCGAATCGTGGCGCCTTCCGGATGCCGCCGGTGCGATGTCCACAGTGGGCATTTCGGGATCCGGCGGCTGGGAGCCGTTTCTGGGAAAGTCATGGGAAATCGCCGGAAGTCCGCTGATTCCGGCTGAATTCGGCCGCGCTGAACTGCGGAAATGCGATCACGCCTGCTCGCGGCCGCCGATTCCCAGGAATTTCCCAGCCGGCTTCCACGGCCCTCGCACCTCGTCCCGGCTTGATGGACGCCGGAAGCGAGGTGGTGGGAGATGAATGCTGTGCCGCAGCTCGACGTCGCCGCGCGTCGCGCGGCTCGCCGGACCGCGACGATCGACGTGGTGATCCCGGTTTTCAACGAGGAACGAACGCTCCCAGGATGCCTGGAGGTGTTGCGCAAACACCTGGCCGAAGGATTCCCGTTCGCCTGGACCATCACGGTGGTCGACAACGCGAGCACCGACGGCACGCTGGGCATCGCCCGCGAGCTGGCCGGCTCGATGGACGGCGTGCGGGTGCTGCACCTGGACCGCAAGGGGCGCGGCCTGGCGTTGCGCACCGCGTGGGGCTACAGCGACGCGGATGTCGTGGTCTACATGGACGTCGACCTGTCGACCGGCCTGGACGCGCTGCTCCCGCTGGTCGCCCCGCTGGTCAACGGGCATTCGGACCTGGCGATCGGTTCCCGGCTGGCGACCGGCGCCCGCACGGTTCGCGGCGGCAAGCGGGAGCTGATCTCGCGCTGCTACAACAAGATGATCCGCTGGACGCACGGTGCCCGGTTCACCGACGCGCAATGCGGTTTCAAGGCGGCGCGCGCGGACGTGGTGAAGCCGCTGCTGAAGCACGTGCGCGACGACTCCTGGTTCTTCGACACCGAACTCCTGCTGCTGGCCGAGCACAACGGGCTGCGGGTGCACGAGGTGCCGGTGGACTGGGTCGAGGACGTCGACACCCGGGTCAACGTGGTGCGGACCGCCACCGACGACGTCGCGGGCCTGATCCGGGTGGCCCGCGCCAAGATCACCGGCGCGGCGAAGGTTCCCGGCCTGCCGCAGCGGCCCGCGCCGCGCGCCGCGCATCCGCAGGCGGTGCTGGCGAAGCGCGAGAACGGCCTGCTGTGGCAGCTGGTTTCGTTCGGCGTCATCGGGCTGGTGTCCACAGTGCTCACCTCGGTTCTGTACGCGCTGCTGCGCTCGTGGTGGCCGCCGCTGCTGGCCAACCTGGTCGCGCTGACCGTCACCACGTTGTGGAACACCGAGGCCAACCGCCGGTTCACCTTCCTCGGCCAGTCGAGCTCGTCCGGGCGCGTGCACCTGCAGGGGCTGGTCGTGTTCGCCCTCTACTACGTCGTCACCTCCGGTGCGCTGCTCGGATTGCACGCCTGGCAGCCGGATTCGTCGCGGTGGCTGGAAGTTCTCGTGCTCGTGGTGTCTTCGATGGTCGGAACGGGGCTGCGGTTCGTGCTGCTGAGGTCCTGGGTCTTCCGGCCCGCGGCGCTGTCCAAGGAAGAGGAAAAAGATGACGTCGGTTGATGCGACGAACGCGCATCGCGCGGCCGCGCCGTGGCAGCGGCTCTCGCTGGCCGCGATCTGCGTGCTGTCCGGGGTGCTGTACTGCTGGGGAATCGGCGGATCCTGGGGGAACTCGTACTACTCGGCGGCCGTGAAGTCGATGTCGCAGAGCTTCGAGAACTTCTTCTTCGGCTCCTTCGACCCGGCCGGCGTGGTCACAGTGGACAAGCCGCCGATGGCCCTGTGGTTGCAGGTGCTGTCGGTGAAGGTGTTCGGGTTCAACCAGTTCGCGGTGCTGTTCCCGCAGGTGGTGGCAGGTGTTGCCGCGGTCTTCCTGCTGCACCGCGCGGTTCGGCGGTGGGCAGGCGAGCACGCCGCGCTGATCGCCGCGCTGGTGCTGGCGCTGACCCCGATCACGGTGCTGATCAACCGGGACAACAACCCGGACACGCTGCTCGTGCTGTTGGTCGTGGCGGCCGCGTACGCGATGACGCGGTCTTTCGAGTCCCGCAGGGCCACCGGGTGGGTCGCGTTGGCGGCGTTCCTGGTCGGCTGCGGATTCCTGACCAAGATGTTGCAGGCGTGGATGGTGTTGCCCGCCTTCATCGCGGCCTACCTGGTCGGTAGCCGTGCCGGTTGGGGGCGGCGCCTGCTGGACCTGTGCGTCGCGGCCGTGGTGGTGCTGGTCGGCTCGTTCTGGTGGGTCGCGGCGACCGCGCTGTGGCCGTCGCCGAAGCCGTACATCGGCGGCAGCAAGGACGGCTCTGCCTGGGATCTCGTGTTCGGCTACAACGGGTTCGGGCGGATCTTCGGTGGCGGCGGAAGTCCCGGTCGAAGCCTGGGCGGCGGTGGCGGCGCCCAACCGCCGGGCGGTGGTGGCGGCGGCGGTTTCTCCGGCTCGTCGGGCGTCCTGCGGTTGTTCAACGAGCAGCTCGCCGGTCAGATCAGCTGGCTGCTGCCGCTGTGCGCGTTGGTGCTGGTCGCGATGCTGGTCGCCGGGGTGCGGCATTGGCGCGGCGGCCGGCCGCTGGGCCGGGAGCAGGCCGCGGGCTGGGTGCTCTGGGGCGGTTGGCTGGTGGTCATCGGCGTGATGTTCAGCTTCGCGCAGGGCATCATGCACCCCTACTACACGACGATGCTCGCGCCCGCGGTCGGCGCGGTGGCCGGTGCCGGCGCCGTCCGGTTCTGGCGCTGGTACCGCGAGCCGCACGGCAAGGCGTGGCTGCTGCTTCCGGTCGGCGTCGCGGTCACGGTGGCGTGGGCGATGGCCATCGTCGCGCGCGATCTGAGCTGGCATGCGTGGGCCGGGTACGCGGCCGTCGGGTTGGGCGTGCTCGCGCTGGTCGTGCTGCTGATCGGCCGGCGCGGCAAGGCGGCGCTGGCCAGAACCGGCCTGGCGCTGGGCTTGGCCGCAGCCTTGGCGGTGCCGACGGCGTGGTCGGCGATCGGTGCGGTCAGCGCCCAGAACGGTATGGGCGGGGCGAACCCGATGGCCGGCCCGGAGACGAGCATGCGCCCACCGGGCGGCGTCATGCGGCTCCCGGATGCGGGCGGCGACGCCGTGCCCCCGAACGGCGGGCCGAACTCGGCCGAGCAAGAGCCGGTCTTGTTCATCGGCGGCATGGGCGGTGGCGAGTCGTTGAGCGCGGAGCAGCGCAGGATGCTCGACTACGTGCGCGCCAATGCGGGTGACCTCGACGTGCCGCTGGCGGTGGAGGGCGGCTCGATGGGCGCTTCGTCCTACATCATCAACTCGGACGTGACGGTGGTCGGCATGGGCGGATTCAGCGGCGGCGACGACGCCCCGTCGGTGGCCCGGCTGGGCGAGTGGAAGCGAGCCGGTCAGCTCGGCTTCGTCCAGCTCGGCGGCATGGGCGGCCCGGGCGGCATGCAGCGCCGCGACGGCACGGGCGACCGGGACGGCATGGGCGATCGGGACGGCATGGGCGAGGACGGTGTCCAGCCACCGGATGGCGTGCAGCCTCCCGGTGGCATGCAGGGCCCGGGCGGCGAGGTCCGGCAGGCGCGCGACGAGTGGGTGAAGCAGAACTGCACGCTCGTCGACCCGGCCGCCTGGGGAGGCGCGGCGGACACCGCGGCGCAGCTCTACAGGTGCAACTGACGCGGGAATGAGTGCGCGGCCCGGTCGCGCGCTCACCCCGGTGTTCCGCGGTGGGTACTGTTCTGCCTGGTCAGGGCCCGTGAGTGTTTTGGGTCGCTATAGCAACCCAAAACACTCATGGCACCGTACCTGCGGAAACAGCGGCCCATCCGGTTCCCAGGTTTCTTCCAGGCTTCTCCCAGGGAGGTGGGCGATGCTTGACGGCGTGGCGGATACCAACAATGCGCGCGTCCTGGTCGTCGACGACGAGCCCAACATCCTGGAGCTGCTGACCGCGGCCCTGCGGCTCAGCGGCTTCGAGGTGCACGGCGCGGGCACCGGCGCCGACGCGTTGCGGGCCGCCGTGGAGTTCCGGCCGGACATAGTGGTGCTCGACGTGATGCTGCCGGATCGGGACGGGTTCTCGGTCGCCTCCGAGCTGCGGGCCGACGGCAACGCCGTGCCGGTGCTGTTCCTGACCGCCCGGGACGCCGTCGAGGACCGCATCGCCGGGCTGACCGCCGGCGGCGACGACTACGTCACCAAGCCGTTCAGCCTCGACGAGGTGGTGTTGCGGCTGCGCGCGATCCTGCGCCGGGTGCAGCCCGCCCAGGCCAACGACTCGCGGCTGCGCTACCACGACCTCGAGCTGGACGAGGAGACCTACGAGGTCCGCCGCGGCGGCCGGCTGGTGAACCTGTCGCCGACCGAGTTCAAGCTGCTGCGATACCTGCTGATCAACGCCGAGAAGGTGGTCAGCAAGGTGCAGATCCTGGACCGGGTGTGGAACTACGAGTTCGGCGGGGACAGCAGGATCGTCGAGTCCTACATCAGCTACCTGCGGCGCAAGATCGACTCGGCCACGCCGCCGCTGATCCACACCATCCGCGGCGTCGGCTACGTGCTGCGCCTGCCGCCGGAGCAGCGATGACGGTGCTGCGGACGCTGCGCGGGCGGCTGGTGCTCGTGCTGGTCGGCGCGTTGGTGGTCGGCCTGTTCCTGATGGGTGTGACCAGCACCGCCCTGCTCAACCGGTCGTTGATGGAGCGCACCGACGACCGGCTGGCGGAGCTGTCCGGGCCGTGGGAGCACGGGCTGCTCCCGCCGCCGGACCCGATGCGGCCCCCACCGGGCCCCGCCCTCGAACGCGGCGACCTGCCCACCGAGTTCCGGGTGCTGATCTTCGATCCCGGCGGCGGCCAGCTCGGCGGCGTGATCGGGCAGACCGAGACCGATCAGGGCGGGCCGGTGCTGCGGGATCCGCAGCACGGGCCGGCGATCAAGACCGTGCCCGACCGGGCGGGCGGCTCGGACTGGCGGGTGCGGACGGTCGGCCTGTCCAACGGGCGGTTCGTGGTGCTCGCGCTGTCGCTGGCGAACGTCGAGGCGACCGTGCGCCAGCTGATCGTCATCGAGCTGGTCGTCGGCGGCGGGGTGCTGCTCGTGCTGGCCGCCGCGGCGGCGCTGACGGTGCGGCTGAGCCTGCGGCCGCTGAACCGCATCGAGCAGACCGCCGACGCCATCGCGGCCGGGCAACTCGATCGGCGCGTGCCGGATCAGGACCCGCGCACCGAGACGGGCCGGCTCGGCGCGGCCCTGAACACGATGCTCGGGCGGCTGGTGGACGCGCTGCAGCAGCGGGAGCACTCCGAGCTCCGGTTGCGGCGGTTCGTCGCCGACGCCGGGCACGAGCTGCGGACGCCGTTGACGTCGATCCGGGGCTTCGCGGAGCTGTACCGGCGCAGCGATCAGCACCGCGAGGAGGACGTGCGGATGATGATGCGGCGCATCGAGTCCGAGGCGATGCGCATGGGTGGCCTGGTCGACGACCTGCTGCTGCTGGCCCGGCTGGACAGGGAGCGCACCATCGACCTGGTCGACGTCGATCTGGTGCCGCTGGTGCAGGACGTCGTGCAGGACGGGCGGGCGCGCGACCCTGAGCGGGAGATCGCGCTGCGGGGCCCGGATCGCTCGCTGCGGGTGCTCGCCGACAGCCCGCGCCTCCGCCAGGTGCTGACGAATCTGCTGAACAACGCCCTGATGCACACGCCGCCGGGATCGCCGATCAACGTCGAGGTCGCGCGAGGTTCGGCCGGGGGAGGAGCGCTCGCCGCGGCTGGCGCGGAGCTGCCCGCGGGCACCCCGGTGGCGGCGATCTCGGTCGCCGACGCCGGCCCGGGCATCCCGCCGGAGCACGCCCCGCGGATCTTCGACCGCTTCTACCGGGTCGACGACGGCCGGCACCGCGACGTCGGCGGAACGGGCCTCGGCCTGGCGATCACGACGGCGATCGCCGAGTCCCACAACGGCCGGGTGGAACTGCACGCCAGTCCCGACGGCGGCAGCACCTTCCGCCTCCTCCTACCTCTGACCTGACCGCCACGACGGAAAGCGCCTGATTTCAGGCGAAATCGGGAACCAGCCAACCCGGGAACGGCACCGTCTGGAGCCGGATCTCCCAGGGACAAAACTGGGAAGTTCCCACGGTGCTTGACGGTTTCGGCGGAACCGGCGCTTGTGCGGTGTCGTTCGGGAGGTTGCGCAACTCCTCGGGGAACCGCGCAACCTCCCGCTCTGATCAGAGCTTGACCGTCGGGTTGTGGATGTCGAACCACGTCGCCAGGTCGAGGGCCCGTTCGAAGGTGAAGCGGGCCACCGGGTCGATCCGGGCCGGGTCCTGCGCCAGCGCTTCGCGCAGCCACTGCTCGTCGAGCAGCGACAGCGCCGGGTCTCCCGCGGCGACGAGGTCCGCGACCTGGCGCTGCAGCACCGCCGCGTACTTCGGGTCCTGCGTGGACGGATACGGGCTCTTCACCCGTTCCACCACCGACTTCGGCAGCACGTCGGCGGTGGCGTGCCGCAGCAGGCTCTTCTCCCTGCCGTCGAAGGTCTTCAGCGACCACGGGGCGTTGAAGACGTACTCCACCAGCCGGTGGTCGCAGAACGGCACCCGCACCTCCAGGCCGACCGCCATGCTCATCCGGTCCTTGCGGTCCAGCAGGACGCGGACGAACCGGGTCAGGTGCAGGTAGCAGATCTCCCGCATCCGGCGGTCGAAGTCGCTCTCCCCGTCGAGCACCGGGACCGACTCGATGGCGTCGCGATAGCTGTCGGCCACATAGGACTCCAGGTCCAGCGCCGCCGCCACGTCCGGGCTGAGCATGTTCGTCCGCCCGGCGGACTGCGTGCGCACCGCGGCGATCCACGGGAAGGTCTCGGCCTGCCGCACCTGAGGGTCGTGGAACCACTTGTAGCCGCCGAAGACCTCGTCCGCGGATTCGCCGGACAGCGCCACGGTCGAGTGCCGGCGGATGGCCTTGAACAGCAGGTAGAGCGACTGGTCGAGGTCGCCCAGCCCCAGCGGGAGGTCCCGGGCCTGCACGGTGGCGCGGCGCACGGCGGGATCGGCCAGCGCGTCGGGGTCGAGGACGATGTCCTGGTGCAGCGATCCGACGTGCTCGGCGACGTCGTGCACGTACGGCGCGTCGGGCGTGCCCCGCATCTCGTCGGGCACGAAGTTCTCGGTCTGGCCGAGGAAGTCGACCGCGAAGCTGCGCACCTGCTCGCCGCTGCTCGCCAGCCGGCGGCCGGCCAGCGCGGTGATGGCGCTGGAGTCCAGGCCGCCGGAGAGCAGCACGCAGCGCGGCACGTCGGAGATCAGCTGCCGCGCGACGATGTCGTCCAGCAGCTCGCGGACGTGCGCGACGGAAGTCTGCTGGTCGTCGTCGTGCGCCACGGCCTGCAGCCGCCAGTAGGTGTGTTCGCGCAGGCCCTTGCGGTCGAAGGTGACGACGGTGCCCGGCTCCACCTCGCGCATGCCGGACCACATCGCCTGCCGCGGCGTCTTGACCGTCGCGAACATCTCGCGCAGCCCGTCGACGTCGACGACCTTCTCGGCCAGCGGGTTGGCCAGGATCGCCTTCGGCTCGGAACCGAACAGCACGCCCTTGCCGGTCGGGTAGTAGTACAGCGGCTTGATGCCCATCCGGTCGCGGATCAGCAGCAGTTGCTCGCTGCGGGTGTCCCAGACGGCGAAGGCGAACATCCCGTTGAGGTGCTCGGCGACCTGCGCGCCCCACTCCAGGTAGCCGCGCAGCACGACCTCGGTGTCACTGTCGGTGGCGAATCGGTGGCCGCGGCGCCGCAGTTCGTCGCGCAGCTCGGTGAAGTTGTAGGCCTCGCCGCTGTAGACGATCGCGACCTCGCCGTCGGGCGTCGTCGCCTCCATCGGCTGCGCCCCGCCGGGCAGGTCGATGATGGCCAGCCGCCGGTGCCCGAGGGCGGCGTGCGGACGCACCCAGGTGCCGCCGGCGTCCGGGCCGCGGCAGGTCATGGTCGCGCACATGGCGTCGATGGCGGGTTGTTCGCCCGTCAGGTCGCGCTGGAAATCGATCCAGCCGGAGATTCCGCACATTTGGGGTTCTCCTCCGTGTCGGGTTGATCTCGCGGTGGGCCGCAGGCGCCGGATTCCGGGTGCTTTGCGCCACACGCGCCTTCATTAGCCAGGTTAACGAGATCGTTGCATCGACGAAACCAACTCACGGAGTGAAGTCACCCACTCACAATTCGTGCGGATCAGCGAAACCGCCCGAAAACCGGCGCCGCCAGTTCACCCGATCGGGCGCATCAAGAACGCGTCAACGCGCTCGGGGCGGGCGTCAAGGAGCCGTCATGGGCCTTGGCCGCGCCCGCCGCGGGGATTTCGCTGGACATAGGCGGTCACCACGCCCCGGTGGCCCGATTTCGAGTGAAGGAGTGCGCAGCGGTGGCTGATCTCGCCTACGCCGTGCTGCTGATCGGCGGGTTCCTCGTACTTGCGTTGACCCTCCGCGGTTTGGAGCGCTTGTGAGCACCTTGCTTGCCAACGTCGCCGGAGGCGTGTTGGCGCTGCTGTTGATCGGTTACCTGTTCGTCGCGCTTATCCGGCCGGAGAAGTTCTGATGAGTTCCCTGACGGTCGGCCTGGTGCAGGTCGGCCTCCTGATCCTGGCCATCGGCGTGGTCTACCGGCCCCTCGGTGACTACCTGGCCCACGTCTACACCAGCGAGAAGCACTGGCGCGTCGAGAAGGCGGTGTACCGGCTGGTGCGCATCGACGGCGACGCCCAGCAGCGCTGGACCACCTACGCCGCCGGCGTCCTCGGCTTCTCGGTCATGTCCGTCGCGCTGCTCTACCTGATGCAGCGGTTGCAGCCGCTGCTGCCGCTGAGCTTCGGCCGCGGCGCGGTCGATCCCGCGACGGCGTTCAACACCGCGGTCAGCTTCGTGACCAACACGAACTGGCAGTCCTACGTGCCGGAGCAGGTGCTCGGGCACACCGTGCAGATGGCCGGGCTGACCGTGCAGAACTTCGTCTCGGCGGCCGTCGGCATGGCGGTCGCGATCGCGCTGGTGCGCGGCTTCGCCGCCGCCGGGACCGGCCGCATCGGCAACATCTGGGTGGACATCACCCGCGGTTGCACTCGGGTGCTGCTGCCGATCGCGGTCGTCGCGGCGGTGCTGCTGATCGCGCTCGGCGGGGCGATGAGCCTCGCGTCGGGCATCCACGTCGTCGGCCTGGACGGGCAGGCGCACACCATCGCCACGGCGCCGATCGCCAGCCAGGAGGTCATCAAGGAGCTCGGCACCAACGGCGGCGGAGTGCTCAACGCCAACTCGGCGCACCCGTTCTCCAACCCCGGCGGCATCAGCAACCTGCTGGAGATCTTCCTGATCCTGGTCATCCCGCTGGCCCTGACCCGCACCTTCGGCACCATGGTCGGTGACCGTCGCCAGGGCCGGGTGCTGCTGTCGGTGATGGTCGCGATCATGGCCGTGATGACCGCGGTCGTCTGGTGGGCCGAAAGCCACCCGAACGGCCCGGCGACGCTGGCCGCCGGCGGTGCGCTGGAAGGCAAGGAAACCCGCTTCGGGCTGTTCCTGTCCGGCCTGTTCGCGGTTGCCACGACCGGAACCTCCACTGGCGCCGTCAACGCGATGCACGACAGCTTCACCGGGCTCGGCGGCCTGGTGCCGCTGCTGAACATGCTGCTCGGCGAGGTCGCGCCCGGCGGTGTCGGCGCGGGCCTGTACGGCATCCTGGTGCTGGCCGTGATCGCGGTGTTCCTGGCCGGGTTGATGGTCGGCCGCACGCCGGAGTACCTGGGCAAGAAGCTCGGGCGGCGGGAGGTCACCGCGGCGGCGATCTCGATCCTCGTGATGCCCACGATGGTGCTGTTCGGGGCAGGCACCGCGCTCGCGCTTCCGTCCACTGAGGACGCTTTGAACAACAGCGGCGCGCACGGCCTGTCGGAGGTCCTCTACGCCTTCGCCTCCGCGGGCAACAACAACGGCAGCGCCTTCGCCGGACTGACCGTGACCAGCGACTTCTTCCAGGTCGCGCTCGGCATCGCGATGCTCTTCGGCCGGTTCGTGCCCATCCTCGCGGTGCTGATGCTGGCCGGCGCGGTCGCCCAGCAGCAGCGCGTCCCGGCCACCGCCGGCACGCTGCCCACCACCGGCCCGCTGTTCGCCGGGCTGCTCGGCGGCACCGTCATCCTCGTCGCGGCGCTGACCTTCCTGCCCGCGCTCGCCCTCGGACCGATCGCGGAGGCCCTCGCATGACCACCATGCTGGAGAAACCCCAGGAATCGCAGCAGGAAACCGGGCCGCGGAAGATGTCCGCGGGCGCGTTCAGCCCGCGCCAGCTGTGGACGTCGCTGCCGGAAGCGCTGCGCAAGCTGAACCCGAAGCACCAGCTGGCCAACCCGGTCATGTTCGTGGTGTGGGCAGGCTCGGTGCTGACCACCGTGCTCGCCGTGACCGATCCGAAAGCATTCAGCATCTCGGTGGCCGCCTGGCTGTGGTTCACCGTGCTGTTCGCCAACCTCGCCGAAGCCGTCGCCGAAGGCCGCGGCCGGGCGCAGGCGGAATCGTTGCGGCGCACCAAGACCGAGGCGGTCGCGCGGCGGCTGGTCGACGGCGTCGAGGAGCAGGTGCCGGGCACGGCGCTGCGCATCGGCGACCGGGTCGTGGTCAAGGCCGGCGAGGTCATCCCCGGCGACGGCGACGTGGTGGAGGGCATCGCGACCGTCGACGAGTCGGCGATCACCGGCGAATCCGCCCCGGTGATCCGGGAATCCGGCGGCGACCGCTCGGCGGTCACGGCCGGCACCACGGTGCTCTCCGATCGGATCGTCGTGGAGATCACCACCAAGCCCGGCGAAACCTTCGTCGACCGGATGATCGCGCTGGTCGAGGGCGCGCAGCGGCAGAAGACGCCGAACGAGATCGCGCTGACGATCCTGCTGTCCACGCTGACGATCATCTTCCTGCTCGCGGTGGTCGCCCTGCAGCCGATGGCCGGCTACTCCGGCTCGCTGTTGTCGGTGATCACCCTGACCGCGCTGCTGGTGTGCCTGATCCCGACGACGATCGGCGCGCTGCTGTCGGCGATCGGCATCGCGGGCATGGATCGACTGGTGCAGCGCAACGTGCTCGCCAAGTCCGGCCGTGCCGTGGAGGCCGCCGGTGACGTGGACACGCTGCTGCTGGACAAGACCGGCACGATCACCTTCGGCAACCGGCGCTGCACCGAGCTGCTGCCCGTCGGCGGCACGACGCTCGGCGAGCTGGCCGAGGTCGCGCGGCTGTCCAGCCTCGCCGACCAGACCCCGGAGGGCACCAGCATCGTGGCGTACTGCGCCGAGCAGTACAGGCTGCCCACGCGGCCGCGCGGTTCGGAGCTGCACGCCGAAGAAGTCGCTTTCACCGCGCAGACCCGGATGAGCGGCATCGACATCGAAGGCCGCGAGATCCGCAAGGGCGCCACCAGCGCGGTGCGCGCCTGGGCCGGCGGCATCTCGTCCGAAGTGGAGGGACTCACCGAGGAGGTCGCGTCGCAGGGCGGCACGCCGCTGGTGGTCGCCGAGCGCAGCGGCGGCGAAACCCGCGTGGTCGGCGTGATCCGGCTGTCCGATGTGGTCAAGCCCGGCATGAAGGAGCGGTTCGCCGAGCTGCGCGCGATGGGCATCCGCACAGTGATGGTCACCGGCGACAACGAGCTCACCGCCAAGGCCATCGCCGCCGAGGCCGGTGTCGACGACTACCTCGCCGAGGCCAAGCCGGAAGACAAGATAGCCCTGATCAAGGCCGAGCAGGAAGGCGGCCGGCTGGTCGCGATGACCGGCGACGGTACCAACGACGCGCCCGCGCTCGCGCAGGCCGACGTCGGCGTGGCGATGAACACCGGCACGGCGGCGGCGAAAGAGGCCGGCAACATGGTCGACCTCGACTCCGACCCGACGAAGCTGATCGAGATCGTCGAGATCGGCAAGCAGCTGCTGATCACCCGCGGCGCGCTGACCACCTTCAGCATCGCCAACGACCTGGCCAAGTACTTCGCGATCCTGCCGGCGATGTTCGTGGCGATCTACCCGCAGCTGGACGCGCTGAACATCATGCGGCTGGCCACGCCGACGTCGGCGATCCTGTCGGCGGTCGTCTTCAACGCGCTGGTCATCATCGCGCTGATCCCGCTGGCGCTGCGCGGAGTCCGCTACCGGCCGACCACGGCGAGCGCGCTGCTGCGGCGCAACCTGCTGGTCTACGGGCTCGGCGGCATCGTCACGCCGTTCCTCGGCATCTGGCTGATCGACCTGGTCATCCGCTTCATCCCGGGCATCGGCTGAACCCGTCGTGAGCGGTTTGGACCGCTCCGGCGCTCCAAACCGCTCACGACCCCCAACGGCAACACGGCCATTCAAGGAAGGCACTGATGAAAAGCACACTGCTGCGCCAGACGCTGGCGGGGTTGCGGCTGCTGCTGGTGGCGACCGTCGTGCTCGGCGTGGCTTATCCGCTGGCGATCTGGGGCATCAGCCGGATCCCCGGCCTGCAGGCCAACGCCGAGGGATCGCAGATCGTTGCGGACGGCCGGGTCGTCGGCTCGTCGCTGATCGGCATCGACCCGGTCCCGGCCGACCCGGCCGGCGACCCGTACTTCCACACCCGCCCGGCGGCCTCCGCCGAGGGCAACCTGGGCCCGGGCGACCCGTCGAGCACCGGCGGCTCCAACTACGGCGGCGCCAGTGAGGATCTGCTCGCCGCCGTGCAGGAGCGGCGCGACGCCATCGCCGTCCGCGAGGGCGTCCGGCCCGAGCAGGTGCCGGCGGACGCGGTCACGGCGTCGGGCAGCGGCGTCGACCCGGACATCAGCCCGGCCTACGCGGAGCTGCAGGCGGCCCGGGTGGCCCGTGTCACCGGCATCCCGCTGGAGGAGGTCCGGCGCCTGGTCGCCGAGAGCACCAGCGGCGGGATCGTCGCCGAACGCGTGGTGAACGTGACGACCCTCAACGTCGCCGTCCACCAGGCCAGGTGAGGCCGGCGGAGTAAGTTGCCTGGTCAGGACCCGTGCGTACTTTTGGCTGCTATAGCGACCAAAAGTACGCACGGGTCGGGGACGGCACTCAGCGAAGGCAACCGCTAATAACAGTGGTTCGTAGGAGAATGGAAGCGTGGCGGAGAAAGGGCGAAGGCGCGGCGAGCTGCGGATCTACCTCGGTGCGGCGCCCGGGGTCGGCAAGACGTACGCGATGCTCAACGAGGCGAAGCGCCGCATGGAGCGCGACACCGACGTGGTCGTCGGCTTCGTGGAGGATCACGGCCGCGCCAAGACCGCCGCGCTGCTCGACGGCCTGGAGGTCCAGTCGCGTCGGTGCATCAGCCACCGCGGCGTTGAACTGACCGAGATGGATCTCGACGCGCTGCTGGCCCGCAAGCCGGAGGTCGCCGTCGTCGACGAGCTCGCGCACACCAACGTGCCCGGTTCCCGCAACGAGAAGCGCTGGCAGGACATCGACGAACTGCTCGATGCCGGGATCAACGTGCTGTCCACGGTGAACGTGCAACACCTGGAGAGCCTCAACGACGTGGTGGAGACGATCACCGGCGTCCGGCAGCAGGAAACCGTGCCGGACGAGGTGGTGCGCCGGGCCGAGCAGATCGAACTCGCCGACATCACCCCGGAAGCGCTGCGCCGCCGCATGGCGCACGGCAACGTCTACGCGGCGGACCGGGTGGATGCCGCGCTGGGCAACTACTTCCGCACCGGCAACCTGACGGCGCTGCGTGAGCTCGCGCTGCTGTGGCTGGCCGACCAGGTCGACGTGGCGCTGCGCCGCTACCGCGCGGAGAAGAAGATCACCGACACCTGGGAGGCCCGCGAACGCGTCGTGGTCGCCGTCACCGGCGGCCGCGAGAGCGAGACGCTGATCCGCAGGGCCCGCCGGATCGCGGCCCGCGCGGGCGCGGAACTGCAGGTGGTGCACGTGCTGCGCGGCGATGGGCTCGCCGGGGCGTCGCCGACCGGCATCGCCCGCGCCCGCAAGCTCGCCGACGCCGTGGGCGCCAGCTTCCACACCGTCGTCGGCGACGACGTGCCCGAGGCGCTGCTGGAGTTCGCCCGGGCGGCCGATGCCACGCAGCTGGTGATCGGCACCTCGCGGCGGTCCCGCTGGGCGCGGCTGTTCGACGAGGGCATCGGCGCCGTCACGGTGCAGAAGTCCGGCGCGATCGACGTGCACATGGTCACCCACGCCGAGGCAGGCGGGCGGCGATTCCTCAAGAAGATCACCCGGAATCCGCTGTCGTCGGCCCGCCAGCTGTGGGGCTGGGCGTTGGCGGTGCTGCTGCCGAGCGTGGTCACCGCAGGGGCCTACTTCTTCGGCGACGTCACGCTGTCCACGGACGTCGTCGGCTACTTCCTGGCCACCGTCATCGTCGCGCTGGTCGGCGGGATGGCGCCGGCGATAGTCGCGGCACTGCTCTCCGGCGGCCTGCTGAACTTCTTCCTGACGCCGCCGCTGTACACGCTGACCGTGTCCGAGCCGCAGAACCTCGTGACGCTGGTCGCCATGATGATCGTCGGAATGCTGGTGGCGATCATGGTCGACCGGGCCGCGCGGCTGGCCGAGCAGGCAACCAACGCCCGCACCGAAGCCGCGCTGCTCACGTCCTACGCCCGCACCGTGCTCACCCACCCCGATCCGTTGGCGCGGCTGCTGGAAAAGGTGGTGGAGAACTTCGGCCTCACCTCGGCGGCGCTGCTGGAACGCACCAAGGACGGCTGGCAGGTGGCGGCCTCAACCGGCTCGCAGCCCTGCACCAAACCCGAGCAGTCCGATGTGGACATCGAGGTCAATCCGGACGTCCACCTGGTGCTGAAGCGCCCCGGCAGCAGGCCGCTGCCGGCGGCGGAGCGCACGGTGCTGGAAGGCGCGGCGGGGCAGGCGCTGGTCGCGCTGCGCCAGCAGCGGATGGCCGCGGAGGCGCTGGAAGCCCAGCGGCGAGCGGACGCCACCCAGCTGCGCACCGCGCTGCTGTCGGCGGTCGGCCACGACCTGCGCACCCCGCTGGCGTCCATCAAAGCTTCGGTGAGCAGCCTGCGCGCCGCCGACCTGCAGCTGTCCGAAGAGGACACCGCCGACCTGCTGGCCGGCGTGGAGGAATCCTCGGACCGGCTGACCGAGCTGGTGGACAACCTGCTGGACTCCTCCCGGCTGGCGACCGGCGCGATCGCCCCGCGGCTGCGCCCCGTGAGCTACGACGAGGTCGTGGCGGGCGCGCTGGCCGGGCTGGACGGGCGGCAGCACATCGACGTCGACATCGACGAGAGCCTGCCGCCGGTGCTCGCCGACGTCGGGCTGCTGGACCGCGTGGTGGCCAACGTGGTGCAGAACGCGCTGAAGTACGGGCGCCCGGACGGCGGCCGGATCAGCATGCGGGCCAGCGAGCACGCGGCGCGGGTCGAGCTGCGCGTGGTCGACCACGGGCCCGGGCTGCCGGAAGACGCGGCCGAATCCGCGTTCGCGCCGTTCGAGCGGCTCGGCGAGCACGGCGAGCGCGGCGACGCCGGGGTGGCCGGGGTCGGGCTGGGCCTGAGCGTGGCGCAGGGTTTCATGACGGCGATGCACGGCACGATCCGCGCCGAGGACACGCCAGGCGGCGGGTTGACGATCGTGCTCTCACTGCCGGTGGTCGCCGCTGACGGACAGGGGAAACGATGACGAGGGTCCTGGTTGTCGACGACGAGCCGCAGCTGCTGCGCGCCTTGCGGATCAACCTGACCGCGCGCGGCTACGAGGTGCTGACGGCCACGGACGGCTCGTGCGCGCTGCGCGCGGCCATCGAAGGCAAACCCGACGTGGTGATCCTCGACCTCGGGCTGCCGGACATGGACGGCAACGAGGTGATCGCGGGCCTGCGCGGCTGGACGACGGTGCCGATCATCGTGCTGTCGGCGCGCACGGACTCCACGGACAAGGTGCACGCCCTGGACGCCGGGGCGGACGACTACGTGACGAAACCGTTCGGCATGGACGAGCTGCTGGCCCGCCTGCGCGCGGCGGTCCGGCGCGCGAGCACCGGCGAAGCGGCCGACGAACCGGTGGTGGAGACCGCGACGTTCACGGTGGACCTGTCGGCGAAGAAGGTGCTGCGCGAAGGCGTCGAGGTGCACCTGACGCCGACCGAGTGGGGCATGCTGGAGGTCCTGGCCCGGAACCGGGGCCGCCTGGTGGGCCAGAAGCAGCTCCTCAAGGAGGTCTGGGGCCCCCAGTACGCGAACGAAACCCACTACCTGCGCGTCTACCTGGCCCAACTCCGCCGGAAGCTGGAACTGGACCCCAGCCATCCCCGCCACCTGATCACAGAAGCAGGCATGGGCTACCGCTTCGAACCCTGACGAACTCCGAGCGAAGGACGGCTCTCACCGCGTCGAGAAGATCGCGGTCCGGCTTGCTCCGTCCGGCGGTGAGTGACCCGTGAGTACTTTGTGTTGCTATAGCAACACAAAGTACTCACGAGCGGTGACGTTCCTGGTCAGTGGGTCGCGAGGTCTGCCTCGACCTGGGCGATGGCCTCGTCGAAGGCGCGGCGGAATGCCGCTACCTCCCACGGGTGCAGGCGGAACGACTCGGTGTCGTCCGGCCCGCACACCTCCAACTCGCCCGCCCCGACGCCGATCGAGCACACCGCGAGCTCGCCGCGCGAATCCTGGCACCGCAACAACCACTCCCGCTGCGGATGCGATTCCCGGACCGGAGACTCCCCAGCACTAGCCGCCATCTCTACCTCCCGACGGTTGGCGCATGTGCTGCGCAAGCAGCGCATCGCGGCCGAGGTCGCGCAGCGGGATGTTGTCGTCGGGGTTAGGGACTCGAAGGATCCAGGTGGCGGTGTGCTGGTCTTTTCCGCTTCTTGGTGGGCCGACTTCGTCGGTGGGCTCATGCGGCTCCGCGCGTAGGCCCGTTGGGTTGGTGTGAAGTTTTTGAGAGTTGGTGCGTGGCGGGAAGTCGCGCTGCTAGGGTCGGCCTTCGACCGGGTGATCAGACGCCGCGACCTGGGGGTTTCCCGCGATGACGACGCCAGCACCACCGCCTCCGCCGGTTCCGGGGGGCGCCGGTCAAACCATCACCGTCAACAAGGACAACGTCCTTGAGGTGCGGAAAGCCATCCTGATGGCGGCGGAAGACGCCAAGTTCAAGTTGATGGAGCTCGCGCCCAGCCTGCGGGTGTCCACGCCTGCCGGGGACGACATCAGCACGACCGCCTCATCGGTTTGGACCGCGAATCTGATCGGCAATCCGGATTCCCACTTCCAGCGGCTGGTGCAGTACGTGCAGAACGTCATCGACCTGGGAGACCAAGTCGGCGAGGCGGCAAAGCAGTACGGCTTCACCGACGATGAGATCAAGGCGTCGTTCCAAATGCAGCAGAGGCAGATGTGAGGGGTCCGGTGCGGGCGCGTCTCGGGTACGGATTGATCGCGTTGGTTGCGGCCGCAGTCGCGCTGACTGGCTGCACGGTGAACGGTCCGGATCCGGACTCCGAGCCGACCTCCACTTCGGCTCCGACGACGAAGAACTCTTCACTGGATCTGCCGAAACGGCCGCAGGATCTGGCGATCGCCGGCAAGCAGGACGCCGAGATCTGCACGTGGCTGAAGTCGGAGCAGAAGCCGTCGCTGCAGATCGGTGGCTCTGGTCGGCCGGTGCAGAAGGACGGGAACAACTACAACGGCTGCGCTTTCCTCGGTGAAGACGGAAAAGCTCAGTTCGGACTTGCTCTCCGGGTGGTGCCCGAGGGAATTCAGTCGTTCGTGCAGAAGGTCAACTCGTCGCCTGAATCCGGGAAAACCTACGAGATCAACGGCTTCGGGGCTGTGCAGGGACAGCTCGCCGGCGGGGAAAGCCTTGGCTGCGACGTGTTCGTCGATGCGGCCGAACGTCAGACGCTCTGGATCAACATGATGCTCCAAACCCCCGGCGGCATGGACAACCAGCAGATGTGCGAGCGGGCGAAGCAGGCCGCCGAGGCGGCTGTGACGACCTTGCAGGGTAGCTAGGGGGAAGTCGTGACCAGCATCGATCCGATCCGGGACATCCGGTTCGAGGGGATGGACATCCCCCAGCTCCAGGAATGGATCACGCAGATCAAGCAGGGGCGCGGCGCGGAGTCGATGCAGGGCGCGGTGCGCGCGCTGGACGAGTGCGTGCAGGTGGTCGTCGATCTCGACGAAACGCTGCGGCGCGAGCTCGGAAAGCTGCAGATCGCGTGGGAAGGCAACGCCGGAAGCCTCGCGGCGGCAGCGACCCAGCAGCAGTCCGTCTTCATGGCAGACGCTCCGGATCCCCTGAAAGCGTCCGCGGACAGCGTCGATGCGCAGGGCCGGGGCTACGAGTCGGCCCGCAACGGGTTGCCGAACAACGACGAGCTCAAGCACAAGCAGTCGGAGAACGCGCTCGAATGGGCCGGCGGTGCCTTCGGCTACGAGAGCGACTACGACGAAGAAGCCAAGAACATCGAGGCGCAGAAGCAGGCCGCGCAGGCCGCGCTCAGCTCGTATCGCAACACCTCGGTCAACCAGGCCGATTCCTACCAGCCGTTGCCCGAGATGCCGCCCGCCGCGGTGTCCGCGCAGTCGGCGTCCGGGACGGGCATGCCGGGCGTCGGCGTGGGTTCGGTCGGCGGCTACTACGGCGGTGGCTCGGCGCTCGACGCGGGCACGCCCGGTGTCGCTGTCGGCGGTGGCAACATCGGCGGCGGAACCAAGCGCAGTGGTGACCGCGTGGGTGCGCAGGAACCCGGCGACCGCAGCGGCACGGATCGGCACCCGGACGAGCGCGAAACCGGTGGCGAGGCCGACCAGACTCCGGAGGCCGCGGGGACGAGCAGCGGCATCAACCCCGGCACGGTGCTCGGCATCGCCGCCGGCGGCGCGGCGGTAGCGGGTATCGGTGCTTACGCCGCGAGCAGGATGCTCGGTGGCCGCGGCCCGGCCGCCGCGGCGGCCGGCGGCGGTACGGCTTCCGGATTGAGCCGAGGCGGTTCGTCCGGCATCGGCGGCGGACCCGGCGACACGGTGGCCGGGCGGTCCGCGGGCAACACGCCGGGCAGCCGTCCGGTGACCGGTTCGATGATGGGACCGGCGGCGACCCGCGGCGAGAAGCGCAGTGAGGACGCGGAGCACGAGAACAAGTACGTCGCCGAGGAAACCCCGTTCGACGACGAGCGGCTGGTCGCACCGGCGGTGCTGGGACACGTCGAGCCCGACGACGAAGCCGACGAGGAATCCGCCGACGACGAGCCGAAGAAGCGGGACTGACGTTGCGCCCTGGAGCAGAAGCCGATCCGATCGTGCTGTCCGCATTGGAATTCGATGTGGTCTGCGAGGCGGAGAAGCTCACCGAGCGACGGCACATCATCCTCAACGTGCCGAGCCCGGGAGCGACCTTCACCGAGCGCGCCCAGCTCGTCGCGGACGTGTGGGCCGGGCTCCGCAAGCGCCGCCTGGCGGAGCCCAACCGCGACCGGGTCGACGTCGACTTCGCGGATCTGCTGGGCCTGCTGGACCGGCCGCAGCGCAGCATCGACGTGCGGATCTGGGCGGACCGCCCGATCCGCGCGCTGGCGTCGGCGAACGGCGGCACGGGCCTGCTGACCATTGTGGACGGTGACATCGTCGAGCTGACCCCGATCCGGGCGAGCTCGCTGGCGGAAGCGGCGGTGTCGGTGACGGGAGACATGCCGCCGGGCCCGGGCCGAGCGGTGAGCCTGCCCAACGAGATCCTCCGCCAGGCCAGCGACTACGCGGGCCCGAACAACCCGCTGCTGCTCACCGACGAACTCCGGTCCCTGGGAATCGCCCCGGACGACGCGGCGGACGTGGCGAACATGGCGGACGGAATGGGAATCCGGGGCCAGTTCGGCGTGGAGGTCTGCCCGAACCGAGGCGGAAGGCCGGAGCGGGCGAACCGGGTGGTGGCGTTCCACGACACGGAAAGAGGCCGCTACAGCCACGTGGTCCGGCCCAGCGGAGACGGCCGCCGCTGGAGCACGATAGCCCCGGCGGACAACGCGAGGATCGCGGAGTACACGCGAGAACTCCTCGCCGAGATCTGGGACGACTGAGAACGCCGGCTCGCTGATCTGGCACGAGTGGGAACCATCGGCGGCTTGGAACCGTCGTACCCCAAGAACGGGAGGTACTGCGGGATGAGTTTTGGTCGGCATCAACCCGACGACTGGGAATACGACGACACCGATTGGCTGGCTCAGGCCAACGAACCGACCCGGGCATCGACGGCCGTCGACACCGTGGTGGGGCAGGACCCGTCCGGCGTCGTCTCCGTCAGCTCGACATTCGACGCCGTGGTCGTGTCGGTGGCGCTGGCGGACAACTGGCGACAGGTCGTCGACCCCCGGCAACTGCACGTCTGCGTCGTCGCGGCCGCGAACGCGGCAACGATGCTGGCGCTGGGCAAGAAGCTGGAGTCGGCGGACCTCGAAGGGACCGATCAACCCCAAGCCGCACCCGGTTCCGACGATTCGCCGCTGAGCTCGCAGGACATCACCAGGCTGCTCGACGAGGTCACCGCGGATCTGAACGCTTTCACGCAACAGCTCACCGCCATCGCCGACCAGACCGTCACCGCGGAAAGCCCCGGCCGCAACGTCAGCGGCACGGCCCAGCGAGGTCAGATCCTGCAACTATCGCTCGACCCGAACTGGGCTTCCGCTGCGCGGAAATCGGAGATCGAGACCGAGCTCGCATCGTTGCTCGCGACGCTGCAGAGCAAGTCGACGCCGACGGATCTGGCGGGCGGGCCGCGCAGTCGCGCGATCGACGAGTTGAACGATTTGGCGTCCAATCCGCAGCTGCTTCTCCGGCGACTCGGGCTCGGTTCCTGACCGGTCGATGTCGTCGCACGCATGGAGATGAGAAACGATGACCAGTGCTGGAATCGGCGTGGCGTTGGAGGCGATGCGCTCCGACGCCAAGACCTGGGACACGGCCGCCGGGGACCTCGACGGCCCGCTGAACACGATTGGAACGTTGCAGATCGACCCGGCTTCCTTTTCGATGTGGGCGGTCGACCGGGGGATCGACAAGACCTATGACGAGGCGCGGAGCGCGCTGGAGGACATGCTGAAGCAGGCTGCCGACTACTTCCGCGAGATCAGCTCGGACCTGACCGAAGCGGCCGCGCAGTACGAGCGCGACGACGAGCAGGGCAAGCACGGAATCCAGAACGCGTACTGAATCCGGGGATGGCAATGACGAACACCCTCGTCGCGCAGGCGAGCGACAAGTCCAACGACCTCAACGAGAAGATCCAGGACTTCTTCAACAAGGTCAACGACCTGATGAGCTGGGTGCCGGACTTCCTCTCGTACCTCATCGAGCCCATCAAGCAGGGCATGCAGGCGCTGGCCCAGAAGGTCCAGGAGTTCTGGGACCGGATCACCCAGCTCTTCGAGCAGCCCGGTGACTCGGACAAGCTGCGGGAAACCAGCGACAAGTGGGCCACCGAGGTCGGCGACAAGGCCGGGGAGATCGCCGGCGACATCAACCTGCAGAAGCTGAAGGCCAACGTCGAGTGGACCGGCAAGGCGGCCGAGGCGTACAAGGCGCTGGTTCCGGCGCAGGGCGACGGGCTTTCGTCGGTCAAGCTGATGGCGATGCAGATCCGCACTTCGCTGAACAGCCTGGCGAGCGCGCTGGACGCGTTCTGGCTCGCGATCGGCGTCGCCCTGGGTGTGTTCGTCGTCGGTGCCGTGGGCGCGATCGCGGCGGCCTGCACCGTGGTGGGCATCCCGGCGGCGATCGGCGCGATCGCGACCGCGGCGGGCGTGTCCATCGGGTTGGTGACGACCGCGATCATCTCGATGAACAGCTTCACCACCACCATCGAGACCGAGCAGACCGCGATCAAGCAGAAGATCACCGACCTCGGCGACAAGTGGTCGCGCTCGGACCAGGACCTGGCCGACGGGAGCGTCAGCGACGGCGACGGATCGGACTGGAAGGTCAACCAGTGACCGTCCACCGGCCGTACTGGGAGCAGGTTCCCGTGCCGGACGACGTCGCGCGCAGGATCAGATCAGGCGTGGTGCGGTTCGGTGCGGGTTCGCTGGTGCTCAGCTTGGTGGCGGGGATCGCGATCCTCGTGCTGGGGTTCGGCCTGCCGACCGCGCACCACCCGATTTCCGGCATCGCCGTCATGCTCGGCGGTATCTCGGCGTTCTTCCACTTCTTCTCCAGCATCACGGTCATTTCCGGGCGGTCCTACGTCAAGAACGGCCAGCTCAACAAGACGGCTGCCGGTAAGGCATGCCGGTTGCTGGCTGTCTTCTGGGGCGGGACCGTCGCGACGTCGCTGGGCAGCTGCGGCTTGCTGGCTATGGTCATTCGCTCGTCCGGACGCTCGTCGGTCCTCCCGGAGGTGCAGTACACGCCAGCGATCATCGGCTACCTGCTGCTCCTGCTGGTGCCATGCGTGTTGTCCGCGGTCAACTTCTTCATCGGCCGCCACCTGCTGCGCCCCGCCACGTAGCACCAAGCACCGGCGGCTCGATCTCTCCGGAGGAGATCGATGCCGTCGAGCAGGAGGTCGCTCGGGAATTTTGCCGCGGCCGCGGGTTCGGGGCCGCGTAGCCTGGGCGACGGCTGTGCGGAGGTGCGAGTTGGTCGGGTATTCGGAGCTGATCAAGCGGGCTCGGGAGTTGGCCGGTAGCGGGGAGCGGCGGATCTTGGGGATCGCCGGGGCTCCTGCGGCCGGGAAGGGGTTCGTTGCCCGGCTGGTCGTCCGGGAGCTCGGCGGCTCCGCCGTTCTCGTGCCGATGGACGGGTTCCACCTGGCCAACGGTCAGCTGCGTCGGCTCGGGCGGGCGGATCGGAAAGGCGCTCCCGACACCTTCGACGCCGCCGGTTACGTCGCGTTGCTCCGGCGGATTCGGGAATGCGGGCCCGACACCGTTTATGCTCCCGAGTTCCGCCGGGAGATCGAGGAATCCTATGCCGGGGCCATTGCCGTCGATCCCGATGTGCCGCTGGTGATCACCGAGGGCAACTATCTGCTTTTGGACTCGCCGCCGTGGTCGGCGGTTCGGGAACTGCTCGACGAGGCGTGGTTCCTCGCGCCCGATGACGATGTCCGGGTGCGGCGGCTCATCGATCGGCACATCGGTTACGGGCGGACTCCCGAAGAAGCCGAGGAATGGGTGTACCGCAGTGACGAGCGGAACGCCGCTGTCGTCTCGGCGAGCCGGGATCGGGCCGATCTCGTCGTTGTCGGCGACCCCGAGTGATTCACGGAATTGCATCTGAATAAGTTTCAGAAATGCGGTATGATGCTGTCATCCGGCCTGTGCGGCGGGTTGCGAGTCCCGTCGACAATGTCCGGATGATCTGCTGGACAACTCGTTGACCTGCGAAAACATTGATGATTGACCGCTGGTCAATTGATTCATTCATTCACTCATTGTCGGCTGGAAAATCCGCCGGAATGCTGGCTATGTTGGTTCCAGTCCGGTTCCGGACGACATTTCGCAAACCTGGAGAGTCGCGGTTCCCCCTGGTGGGAACCTCGAACCGCGGAGCTCCTGGGGAAACGGTCTCAGCGAGGAGTGAACAATCATGACCAGCAAGCTGGCTCGGGTTTTCGCAATCGGCGCTTCGAGTGTCGCGTTGTTGGGTGGGATGCTCGTTGTCGCGCCTGTTGCTTCTGCGAGTGCGCAGGGATGCACGGGCACCAATCTGCGCACCGATCCGGCTCTCCTGTGCACCACCGTCGACGGTGAAAGCACGACGGTCAAGAACATCCAGGCTTCGATCGACATCAAGAACTACACCTGCAACGCCGACTTCAAGGTCTGGGGCACCTACGCCGACGGCCGGAAGTATTCCGACACCGGGCACGCCAAGTGCGGCCTCGGCCGGGTCTGGGTCGATTTCAAGCCCGGCGGCGGCAAGTTCAAGAACGGCACCAAGGTGTGCAGCGCGCTGGTCGAGAACGGCAAGGTCCGGGCGGAACACGCCTGCATCGAGATCAAGAAGTGACCGGGCGTGCCGTGAGCCCGGGCGGTGGGCTCACGGCACCACCGCCACGTCGAAGTAGATCGGGCGCAGGGCGCTCGCCGGGTAGAACAGCACGCCGTTCTCGTCGACCATCTTCCACGCGATCTTGCACCGCCCCGGCGCGCTGCCCGCTTCCACCGGCACGCTCAGCCGCACCGCCTGCCCCGGCTCGACGGCGGCGATCGACACCCGGTGCGGCGCGGTGCACCGCGATTCGCCTTCGCGGCCGGCCTGTTCGAGATAGCGGTCGGTCCAGCGGACCTGGCCGATGTTGCGCAGTTCCCAGGTCTTGACGAAGCTCCCGCCGGTCTTGATCTCGATCCCGTCCGGCGGATCCTCGCCCAGCATGAACGAGGCGTCGCCGGGGATCGGGCGTTGCGGCGGCGACAGCCAGAAGAACACGCCCGAGCCCGCCGCGGCCAGCACGACCAGGGTCGCGAATGAGACCAGCGGCCAACGCCGCTTCGAAGCAGGAGCGGGAGCAGGAGCAGGAGCCGGCTCTGCCTCGCCGGTCGCCCGGGCCTTCTCCCAATGCTGCGTCCACTCGCGACGGACGACATCGGCGTCCCGGCCGAGCGCGTTCACCGCGAGGCTGCGGACGAATTCCCAGGTCGTCTCCCACGACGGCAGGTCCCGGCCGCGGGCCGCCGCCGACAGCGCCGACTTCGACGCCGCCGCGCCGAACTCGGCGCGCATCCGGTCGTAGGACGGATCGCCCGCGGCCTCCTTGAGCTCGCACAGCCGGAACGCGAATTCGGCGACCGGGCCGTCCGCAGGATCGGGGCGCTGTTGCTTCCGGCCGCGTTTGCCGGTGCTCGCCGCCTCGTCCATCGCTCGCCCTCGCCCGTGCGCTGGTGTTTTGACCGCCACCCGACATTTACTAGCACGATTGGAGTGACGCTGGGTGCACGGGTGGGCGCGCTGCGTCAGCGCCTGGCGAGTTCCGCCCGCACGTCGTCGGGGATCCGGCCGGTGTGGTCGATCGGCGTCCACGGCTCGCTGCGGATCCACTGGGAGCCGCAGCCTCGGCAGGCCAGCAGCGGAAACCCGTTGAGCTCCTTGGGCGTCCGATGCCACGAGCACAGCGACCGGCACGCGTGGACGGCCAGCGTCACGAATCGTCCCCGGACGTTTCCCAGTCGGTGGTGTCCGTCGGCCCCGGGTCCTCGGTGGTGGTCGTCGTCGGGATCGGCTTGCTCGTCGTCGGTGGCTTGGTGATCGTCGGCGTCGGTCGCGTCGGCGGCGGGGTGTGCTCCGGCGGCGGAACCTGGGGTTCGGTGAGGGTTTCGGTGCTCGGCGACGTGGTCGACGACGTGGACCTGTCGGCGGTCGTGGACGTCACCGAGGTCGCGCTGCTGCTCAGCGGCGTCGGTGGGAACAGCGGCGGCGTGGTGAACGTCTCCGCCGGCCGGGACGTGGCGGTCGGCTTCAACGTGAAGTCCGGCGTCGCCTCGTCGTGTTGCTGCGCGCCGGCGACCATCGCGGCGGTCGTCGCGAAGACGGTGGCCACCGCGATGCCGGACGCGGCCAGCATGACCAGCTGCTTTGGCCGGGCGTCCGGGTCTTCCGGCAACATCGGATCCATTGAGTGCCCCACTCGTCGGCTCGTCGGGCGGCCTGCGCCGGGTGCCCCGAAACCCCAGGCTCCCAGCCGAATCGGGCGGATCATACCGACAGCCCGAGCAACCGCGGTCGTCGATGCGAGCCAACACCGCGCGCGCGGCGGCCGTGCGGCATCATGCCGGGCGTGACCGATTCGCAACAGGCACGACTGACCGCGTGGGTGCACGGGCGGGTGCAGGGTGTGGGTTTCCGCTGGTGGACGCGTTCCCGGGCGCTGGAGCTCGGCCTGCTGGGCAGCGCGACGAACCGGCCGGGGAGCCGGGTCGAGGTGGTCGCCGAAGGGCCCCGCGATGCCTGCGAGAAGCTCCTGGCGGCGTTGCGATCAGGCGAAACCCCGGGCCATGTCGACCACGTCGCCGAGCAGTGGTCCGAGCCCAAAGGCGGCCTGACCGGTTTTGTCGAGCGCTAGCAGCGGTTTTGCCTGGTCAGGTTCCGTGAGTGTTTTGTGCTGCTATAGCAACCAAAAGTACGCACGGGTCCGGTGGCGCTCCGGGCGTTGATCTTCCGGTGTCCGGTGCGCGGGGAAAATCGTCGCAACCAGCGGTTCTGCGCAGTCGCGAGTGGTCGCAGCGGTAGGCTTTGCCGGATGTGACCGCCGGTGAACCGGACTGAACACGGGAAGGTCGATCGCAGCCGTGCACCTGAAGAGCCTGACGCTGAAGGGGTTCAAGTCCTTCGCCTCGGCCACCACGCTGCGCTTCGAACCCGGCATCACCTGCGTCGTCGGCCCCAACGGCTCGGGCAAGTCCAACGTGCTCGACGCACTGCGCTGGGTCATGGGCGAGCAGGGGGCGAAGGATCTGCGCGGCGGCAAGATGGAGGACGTGATCTTCGCGGGTACCGCGGGCCGCGCCCCGCTGGGCCGCGCCGAGGTCACGCTGACCATCGACAACTCCGACGGCGCGCTGCCGATCGAGTACACCGAGGTCTCCATCACCCGCCGGATGTTCCGCGACGGCGCCAGCGAGTACGAGATCAACGGCAACACCTGCCGGCTGATGGACGTGCAGGAACTGCTGTCGGACTCCGGCATCGGCCGCGAGATGCACGTCATCGTCGGGCAGGGCCAGCTGGCCAGCATCCTGCAGGCCAAGCCGGACGAGAACCGCAGGCTCATCGAAGAGGCCGCGGGCGTGCTCAAGCACCGCAAGCGCAAAGAGAAAGCGCTGCGCAAGCTCGACGCGATGCAGGCCAACCTGACCCGGTTGACCGACCTGACCAGCGAGCTGCGCCGCCAGCTCAAACCGCTCGGCAAGCAGGCCGAGATCGCCCGCAAGGCGCAGACCGTGCAGGCCGACCTGCGGGATTCCCGGCTGCGCCTCATCGCCGACGACCTGGTCACCGCGCGCGCCGACCTGGCCCGCGACGAAGCCGACCAGGAAACCGCGCGCGCCAAGCGCACCGAGGTCGAGCGCGCGCTGCAGTTCGCGCAGTCCGAGGAGAAGACCCTCGAAGAGCAGGTCGCCGCCGACGCACCGAGGCTGACTCGCGCGCAGGAGACCTGGTATCGCCTGTCGGCGCTGGAAGAGCGGCTGCACGGCACGCTGCGGCTGGCCGCCGAGCGACACCGGCACCTGACGGCGCAGACCGAGGAGCACCGTCCCGGCCGCGACCCGGATCAGCTCGACGCCGAGGCCGAAGAGGCCGCGGAGCAGGAGATCGAGCTTCGCGAGCAGGTCGAAGAGGCCCGCGAAGTGCTCAACGAGGTCGTGCTGCGCCGCTCAGAGCTGGAATCCGCGCTGAAGCAGGCCGAGCAGGCGCACTTGGCCGCGGTGCGGGCGATCGCCGACCGCCGCGAGGGCGCTGCCCGGCTGTCCGGCCAGGTCGAGTCGCTGCGCAGCAAGGTCAGCGACACCGCCGACGAGATCGAGCGGCTGTCTGATTCGCTGGACGAAGCCACCGGGCGGGCCGAGGAAGCGGAGCGCGCGCAGGCCGACGCCGAGGAGGAAAGCGGCGGATACGACTCCGACGATGCCGGGCTGCAGGAACGCCGCGAAGGCGCAGCCGAAGCGCGCGACGCGGCGCGCGCCCGCGTCGAGGAGCTTGTGAAGGCCGAGCGAACCGCGGAGCGGGAGATCGCGTCCTGGAAGGCGCGGGTCGAAGCGCTGTCGATGGGCTTGCAGCGCAAGGACGGCGCCGGCGCGCTCATGTCGGCCGGAGACCGGGTGCCGGGCCTGCTCGGCTCGGTGGCGGCGCTGCTCAGCGTCGAACCGGGCGCGGAGGCCGCGCTCGCCGCGGCGCTGGGCGCGGTTGCCGACGCCGTTGCCGTACGCGGCGTCACGGACGCGGTGGCGGCCCTCGAACTGCTCAAGGCGGACGAAGCGGGCCGCGCCGGACTGCTCATCGGTTCAGCCGCGGACATCGACCGCTCGGGATGGCCGCAGCTCACCGGCTCGGCGCGCTGGGCGGCCGACCTCGTCACCGCCCCCGACGGGATGCGCGGGGCCGTGGCCAGGGCGCTCGACAAGGTCGCGGTCGTCGACGCGCTGGCCGACGCCCAGGAACTCGTGCAGCGCCACCCCGAAATCCGCGCCGTCACGGCGAACGGCGACGTGCTCGGCGCGCACTGGGCGATCGGCGGCTCCGAAGACCGGCAGAGCACCATCGAGGTGCAGGCCGCGGTCGACGAAGCCGAACGCGAACTCGCCGCCGCCGGGCGACGTCTGGAACAGCACTCCGCGGCGCTAGAAGGCGCGCGAGCCGAAGAAGAAGCGCGGCGCGCCGAAGTGCGGGCCGTGCAGGAGCAGATCAACGACGCGAAGGTGCGGAGAGCCCGCAGCACCGAGCGGCTCTCCAGCCTGCAACGCGCCGCCCGCTCCGCCGGCGCCGACGTCGACCGGATCCGGCAGCAGCGGGTGAAGGTCGAGCAATCCCGCGAACAAGCACTGGTCAAGCTCGCCGAACTCGAAGAGCGGCTGAGCATCGTCAAGTCCGAACAGGACGAGGCGGCGGAGCCGGACACCGGCGAACGCGACCGGCTGGGCACCGAGCTCAACGCCGTGCGGCAGCAGGAAATGGACGCCCGCCTCGGACAGCGCACCGCCGAGGAGCGGGCCCGCGCCGTGCAGGGGCGCGCCGACCAGCTGCGCCGCGCAGCGCGCCACGAGCGCGAAGCGCGCGCCCGCGCGGAAGCGGCCCGCAAGGCCCGGGAACGCGCAGCGCGCGTGACCCAGGCCGTGGTCACCGGGGCCGAGACAGCGCTGGAGCGCATCGCGCGATCGCTGAGCGCCGCGACGGAGGAGCGAGACGTCGCGCAGGCGAAGCAGAGCGAGCACGAGCAGGCGCTCGGCGCCGTACGAGCGCGAGTGCGCGAGCTCAGCGGGCAGCTGGAGAAGCTGACCGATGCGGTGCACCGCGACGAAGTCGTGCGTGCGGAGCAGCGGTTGCGCATCGAGCAGCTGGAAACCAAGATCATCGAGGACTTCGGGATCGGCCTGGACGACCTGATCGACGAATACGGGCCCACCGTGCCGATTCCGCCGGGCCCCGCCGAGATCGCCGAGTACGAGGCGGCGAAGGAGCGCGGCGAGGACGTCAGCGCGCCGCCGCCGATGCCGTTCGACCGGGCCACCCAGGAACGCCGCGCCAAGCGCGCCGAGAAGGACCTCTCCTTGCTGGGCAAGGTGAATCCGCTGGCGCTGGAGGAGTTCGCCGCGCTGGAGGAGCGCTACAAGTTCCTCTCCACCCAGCTGGAAGACCTCAAGGACAGCCGCCGCGACCTGCTCAGCGTGGTCAAGGAGGTCGACGACAAGATCCTGGAGGTGTTCGCCTCCGCCTTCTACGACGTGGCCAAGGAATTCGAGACCGTCTTCAAGGTCCTGTTCCCCGGCGGCGACGGGCGGCTGACGCTCACCGACGAGGAAGACATGCTGACCACCGGCGTCGAGGTCGAGGCGCGGCCGCCGGGCAAGAAGGTCAAACGGCTGTCGCTGCTCTCCGGTGGGGAGAAGTCACTGACCGCGGTGGCCATGCTGGTGTCCATCTTCCGCGCCCGGCCGTCGCCGTTCTACGTCATGGACGAAGTCGAGGCGGCGCTGGACGACACCAACCTGCGGCGCCTGATCACGCTGCTGGACCAGCTCCGCGAGACCTCGCAGCTGATCATCATCACGCACCAGAAGCCGACCATGGAGATCGCCGACGCCCTGTACGGCGTGACGATGCGCGGCGACGGCATCACACAGGTGATTTCCCAGCGCCTGCGCGGTGATTCCGGCAAACGGCACAAGAACGACGCGCCCGACGCGCCGCCCGAAGGCGATGTCGCCGCAGTGCTGGACGCGCCGGGAGCGGCGCCTGCCGCAACGACCGAAGAGCCGGAAAGCGCTGCGGGAGAACCGGATTCGGTGCCCGAGGAACCCGGCGAGGATCAGGCCGACGTGCCGAGGGCGTAGCCGACGCCGAAGGCGACGAGCGCCGTCACCAGCGCGAAGCCGAACACCACCGACCATCCCGGCCGGGCCTGCGGCCGGCGGGCCGGTTTCGAATCCGGCGGCGAAATCCATCGCGGCGCAGCACGATTCCATAACTCCGGCCGCCCCAGCTCGGCCCGGCACGGCGCGCACTCCGACAAGTGGGTGCGCACCATCAGCCATTCGACGTCGCTGAGCACCCCCGCCGAATAAGCGTTGAGCTTCGCCCGCAGATCCGCATGATCCTGCACCGCAGCCCCCATCCGCAGCCTCGGTGATCGCTTGCGTAGATCATCGACCCGGCGGGACTCCCGCTGAAGGCCTGGGGGCGGGCATTAGGGTGGTCGGCCACCTCGGTTTCAACGCCCGGATCCGGATGCGGGACGATGTTTCCGCGGTCCGGCATCGATCCTCGGGGGCAGATGCCGACCGGACACCGGGCGCGGAGCTCCCGCATCACCCCGAGTGCGGGGTCCCACCAGGTACAGGAGGCTTTCCATGACCAACCCGTACGGCCCCCCGCCGGGGCAGCAGCCGTATCCCCAGCAGGGCCCGCCGATGGGGCAGCCCGGTGGTTACGGCCCGCCGTCCGGCCCGATGCCGCAGCAGCCGATGCCGCAGCAGCCGATGCCGCAGCCGATGCCGCCGCAGATGCAGCCGGGAATGCCGCAGCAGGGCTACCCGCAGCCGCCGGCTCCGGCCGCGCCGCAGGGCCAGCCGATGGCGCCGCCCGCGCCCGGCATGGGACGCATCGTGGTCGACTGCTCGTACTTCTGGCTGGCGTTCATGCTGATGTTCTTCAAGCCGCAGCTCACCATCAACGGGCAGCCGGGCCCGATCCTGAACTGGGGCAAGACCCCGGTCGACCTGCCGCCCGGCCAGTACCAGATCGGCATCCACGTCAACTACCTGTGGCAGGTCGGCCTCGCGACCGCGGTGATCCCGGTCAACGCCGGCCAGCAGGTCGACGTCCACTACGCGGCGCCGGTGATCGTCTTCATGAACGGTGCCATCGGCCCGACCCCGCAGAAGGCGCCCGGCATGGGCCTGGCCATCGGGATCATGGCCGGCAGCGTCGCGCTGTGCCTCCTGATCATCCTGCTGTCGATCATCTCGGCCGCCGTCGCCTGAGTCGACTCGGCCAACGCCGCCCGTGAGTGTTTTGTGTCGCCATGGCAACACAAAACACTCACGGGTCGTCAGGCGTTGTCGACCCGCTGCGCGGTGGTCTCGGTCGCCGGTCGCGGATGGCGCAGCGACAGCAGCCCGCCCACCACGAGCGTCACGATGACGCCGAGCGGCGTGTACCAGGGGAAGGCGAGCGACTTCTCGCTGCCTTCGCCGTCCGGGAAGGTCACCCCGAACACGAAGAACAGCACCACCGCGAGCGTCGCCACGAACGCGATCACCGCGTCCGCCTGCCGGGCCCGCTTCACCAGCAGCCCCAGCAGGAAAGCGCCCAGCAGCGCGCCGTAGGTGTAGCTGGCGATGCTCAGGCCGACCTCGACCACCGGGTTGTCGGTGCTGCTGAACATCGACGCGAACACCACGAACACCACCGCCCAGACCAGCGTCCAGCCCTTGCCCATCCGCAGGACGGCCGCGTCGTCGAGCCGGCGCTTCGAGATCCGCTGGTAGAGATCGCTCACCGTGGACGTGGACAGCGAGTTCAGCGACGACGCCAGGGTGCTCATCGCGGCGGCCAGGATGCCCGCGATCAGCAGCCCGGACAGCCCGGGCGGCAGGTCGTTGACGATGAACTGCGGGAACAACTCGTCCTTGCTGGCCATGCCCAGCTCCGCCGGCTGGGCGCCCTTGAAGAACGACCACAGCATCGTGCCGATGAACAGGAACAGCGCGAACTGCAGGAACACCACGACGCCGCTGGCGATCAGCGCCCGCTGGCTGTCCCGGAGGTCCCGGCAGGCGAGCAGCCGCTGCACCATCAGCTGGTCCGCACCGTGCGAGGCCATCGCGAACACCGCCCCGCCGATCACGGCGGTGAAGAACGCGTACTGGTCGGTGATGATCGACGATCCGAAGTCCAGGAGCTGGAACTTGCCCTCGGCGACCGCGGTCGACATCCAGTCGCCGGGCAGCCGGCCGAGCAGCACCACCGCCGCGCAGATCGCGCCGCCGACGTAGACGAACATCTGGATCGCGTCGACCCACACCACGGCCTTGATGCCGCCGAAGTAGGTGTAGATCACCGTCATGGCCGACAGGATCAGCACGATCTGCCAGTACGACATGGTCACGCCGAAGGCCGCCAGCATCACCTTCACCGGGATCGCGGTGGCGAACAGCCGCAGCCCGTCGGCCAGCAGCCGGGTCACCAGGAACGTCACCGACGCGGTGCCCTGCAGCCCGGAACCGAACCGCTGGCCGAGGAACGCGTAGGCGCTGACCAGGTTCCCGGCGTAGTACTTGGGCAGCAGCACGAACGCCACCACGACCCGGCCGATCAGATAGCCGATCGCGAGCTGGAGGTAGGTGAAGCTGCCGAGGTAGGCCACCGTCGGCACGCTGATCACCGTGAGCGTGGACGTCTCGGTGGCGACCACCGAGAAGCACACCGCCCACCAGGGCAGCTGGCGGTTGCCGACGAAGTAGTCCTGCGAGCTGCGTTGCCGGCCGCTGAGCAGCACGCCGAGCACCGGCATCGCGATCAGGTACAGCCCGATCACGACTAGATCGAGAGATCGCATTGCGCCTCCTGTGCGATGTGGCCGGGCTGGAGTCGCAGCCGCCTCGGCTGCTGGATGGCGGGCTCGGGCAACCGGAGCGGTCCGGCTCCCGGGGTGATGCTGCCCAACAACCGGGGTCCGGCGGCCCCGGTGGTGCCCGGCGCGTTGCCGCTGATGCCGTGCCAGGTGAGGAATCCGAGCAGCGCGGTCAGGTGCGCTTCCTTGTCGTCGGCGGGCAGCCCGAGCTCGTCGCTGACGACCAGCGGCGCGTCCAGCAGGCGGCGCAGGGCGGCGAGCAGGACGGGATTGCGCACTCCGCCGCCGGAAGCGACGACCTTCGCCGCCTGCTCGGCGCGGCAGGCGTCGGCGATGGTGCACGCGGTCAGCTCGGTCAGCGTCGCCAGCAGGTCGCCGTCGCCGATCTCGGTGGGCAGCTTGTCCAGCGCCCGGGCCAGGTAGTCGGCGTTGAAGTGCTCCTTGCCGGTGGATTTCGGCGCCGGCCGCCGGTAGTAGCCGTCGGCGAGCAGCACTTCGAGCAGTTCGGCGTGGACGGTGCCGGTCGCGGCGATGCGCCCGTCGGTGTCCTGCGGCGTGCCGGTGATCTGGCCGGCCGCGAGGTCGATCAGCGCGTTTCCGGGGCCGGTGTCGTAGGCCAGCGGGCGCCGCCCGCCGACCACGGTGATGTTGGCGATGCCGCCGATGTTCAGCGCGACGGTCGTGCCGGGCTCGTCGGCCAGCCACAGCGCGTCGAACACGCCCGCCAGCGGGGCGCCCTGGCCGCCGGCGGCGACGTCGCGGGCCCGCAGGTCGGCCACCACGGACAGCCCGGTGGCCTCGGCGATCCACGCGGGCTGCCCGATCTGCAGGGTGCCGCGAACCCGCCCGCTGCCCTGAACCCAGTGGTAGATCGTTTGCCCGAGCGACGCGACGAGGTCGGCGCGGCCGCCCGCGAGCTCG
This sequence comes from Saccharopolyspora sp. NPDC050389, assembly GCF_040655595.1. NCBI lineage: Bacteria > Bacillati > Actinomycetota > Actinomycetes > Pseudonocardiales > Pseudonocardiaceae > Saccharopolyspora > Saccharopolyspora sp. NPDC050389. Next base: position 9,092 of record NZ_JBFAKG010000008.1, on the reverse strand, counting down.
ACCCCGAGCCGGGCCGCGGCCGCGAATTGCTGCCCGACGTAGGTGTCGAGCCGGCACAGGTCTTCGGCGCTGCAACCAGCCGGTGGGAGCACGGCGCGCAGCTTCTCGTGCAGCGCGTCCGGGTAGGGGAGCACGGTGGCGCCGAGCGGTCGGAGCTGCACGGTGTCGCCGTCCAGCCGCAGCTCGGCCACGGCCACGTCGACGCCGTCCATCGACGTGCCGGAGAGCAGACCGATCACGCGCCACCAACCCACATGTGTGGTCTATTGCACAGCGCCCGGTAAAAGCAAGCGTCTCGCGAGCATTGTTGGTGATTTGCTCACTTGGTGTGCCGGGCGCGTTCCGGGGCCGGTATGACCAGGTGGGAGGATGGGCGCGTGACCACCGAAACCCTGATTCTGATCATCGTCGCCGTCGTGGTGGTGCTGGCGATCGCCGTGGTCGCCGGCGTCGTGCTGAACCGCCGGCGGCGGATCAGCCTGAGCGAACGGGACGAGACCGCCGGCCAGGCCGAAGCCGTCAAGGGCGGCGGATATCGCGCCGACGGCGGGATCAGCCTGTCCAGCGGCGGCACCACCACGGCGGCCCCGCCGGAGCATCCCGCGGGCGAGCGCACCGAGGTGGAGGGCCAGCCCGGGGTCGGCGACGACGCGGCGGTGCCCCGCGACACCGAGCGGCGCGGCATCGTGGACGTGCCCCTGCCAGATGGCACCACGGTGACCGAGGAGCCGCCGGTCAAGGAGCCGTCGGCCGAAGCGCCGGTCGAGGAGCAGCCGACCAAGGAAGTGCCGGTCGAGGTTCCGGAGCAGGAGCGCGCCGAGCCGGTGCCGGAGCCGGCGCCCGCGGTGCCGGAGGAGATCGAGGAGATCGAGCCGACCTCGGGTCGGCTGGAGCGGCTGCGCGGCCGGCTCTCCCGCTCCCGGTCGACGTTCGGCCAGGGCCTGCTGGGCCTGCTCGGCGCGGGCGACCTGGACGAGGATTCCTGGGAGGAGATCGAGGACACCCTCCTGCTGGCCGACCTGGGCGCGGCGACCACCACAGAGATCACCGAGCGGCTCCGCACCGAGATCGCCACGCGCGGCGTCCGTACCCCGGACGAGGCGCGCGCACTGCTGCGCGACGTGTTGGTGGACGCCCTCGGCCCGGACATGGAGCGCGCGGTGCAGGCGCTGCCGCACGGCAACCCGGCCGACGGCGGCAAGCCGGCCGTGGTGCTGGTCGTCGGCGTCAACGGCACCGGCAAGACCACGACCACCGGCAAGCTGGCGCGGGTGCTGGTCGCGGACGGGCGGACGGTCCTGCTCGGCGCGGCCGACACCTTCCGCGCCGCGGCCGTCGAGCAGCTCGCCACCTGGGGGCACCGGGTGGGTGCCGAGGTGGTGCGGGGCAAGGAAGGCGCCGACCCGGCGAGCGTGGCGTTCGAGGCGGTCAGCCGCGGCAGCGACACGGCCGTGGATGCGGTGCTGGTCGACACGGCCGGCCGCCTGCACACGAAGACCGGGCTGATGGACGAGCTGGGCAAGGTCAAGCGCGTCGTGGAGAAGAAGGCCCAGGTCGACGAGGTCCTGCTGGTGCTGGACGCGACGACGGGCCAGAACGGCCTGACCCAGGCGCGGGTGTTCTCCGACGTGGTGGACGTGACCGGCATCGTGCTCACCAAGCTCGACGGCACGGCCAAGGGCGGCATCGTCTTCCAGGTCCAGCGAGAACTGGGTGTCCCGGTGAAGCTGGTGGGCCTCGGAGAAGGCCCGGACGACCTGGCGCCCTTCGAACCGGGAGCCTTCGTGGACGCCCTCCTCGGCTGAGAAGCCCCAGACAACAGCCCCCGCGCCCCAAGGCGCGGGGGCTGTTCGTTTCTCGGGCCTCAAGGCATTGACGCAACTGGTTGGTTGCCATATGGTCGCAACCAACCAGTTGCGATAACGGCTTGCCGGAGGACGCCATGGGATTTCCAGATCGGATCGAACGGACTGTGGATCTGGCTCATCCGCCGAGCAAGGTGTGGGCGGCGCTGACCACCGCCGAAGGGCTCAGCGGCTGGTTCGGCAACGACGCCGCCATCGACCTGCGCCCGGGTGGGGCCGCGCAGATGAGCTGGCCCGATGAGCCGGTCGCGAACATGCGCATCGAGCGTGTCGAAGAGCCCAGCGTCTTCGGCTTCACCTGGCGGGTCGACGGCATGCCCGAGGATGATCCGCGGCGCACCTACGTGGAGTTCACGCTCGAACCGACACCGCAAGGCACTCGGTTGACCGTGGTGGAGACCGGCTTCGCGCAGTTGCCGGCGGGCAACCACCGCGCCGGGTACGACTCCCACGTCGAGGGATGGGCGCGCGAACTGGGCGAGTTGGCCGGCTACCTCGACGCCGCCTAGGCCATGCCGCCCGACAACGAAGCGATCGCCGAGCAGGTCTTCGTCGCGCTCGCCGACCCGACCCGGCGCGGGATCCTCGCCGAGCTGGCCTCGGGTGGCCCGGCCACCGCCACGGATCTGGCCGCCCGCCTGCCGATCACCCGGCAGGCGATTGCCAAGCACCTGGTGCTGCTCTCCGAAGCGGGCCTGGTGACGGCCGAACCCGGCGAGCGGCGGCGGGTGCGCTACCGGCTCCGCTCCGAACCGATGCGCGTGGCGCAGCAGTTCCTGGCCGCGCTGGCCCGCGATTGGGACAGCCCGCTCGAAGCGCTGAAGAAACACCTCGACCAGTGAGCCGACACCCCGAAAAGCGCAGGAACGGAACCAGGAAACGGAGGGCGGCACGATGAACGAGTCGACGAACGCGGCGCTACCGGAGGTGGTCGACCGCGCCACCTGGCAGGCCGAACTGGATGTGCTGCGGGTGCGGGAGAAGGCCCACACCCGGGAAGGCGACGCGATCGCCGCGGCCCGCCGCCGACTGCCGATGGTGGAGGTGGACGCCACGATCAAGCTGATCGGCCCGGACGGTCCGGTCAGCTTGCTGGAGGCGTTCGAAGGCCGGCGGCAGCTGATCGCGTACTTCCACATGTGGCACGACGACCATCCCGCGGCCGAGCAGTGCGAGGGTTGCACGTTCTACAACGGGCAGGTCCGCGAGCGCTCCCACCTGCACACTCGCGACGCGACCTACGCCACCTTCTGCTACGGCCCGTACGAGCAGAGCGTGCGCTATCGCGACTTCATGGGCTGGGACGTGCCGTGGTACTCGGTGCGGGACTGCGCCGAGGAGCTGCTGCCCGGGCGCCGGGTCGGGGTGTTCTACCTGGTGTGCTACCTGCGCGAGGGCGATCGGGTGTTCGAGACCTACTGGACCACCGGCCGCGGCGCAGAGGCGCTCGACAACAACTACGCACTGCTGGACCGCACCGTCTACGGCCGGCAGGAAACCTGGGAGGACTCGCCCGCCGGCTGGCCGCAGCACTGGGACGTAAACCGCGACACGCTCCGCGTCCGCGGGCGGCCCACCGCCCAGTGGGCCCGCCTGGAAGCCGGGCGCTCCGACGACCTCGGTGCGAGGAGCTGAGGTTTTGATCAGGTAGAGGCGGTCTTGCGGAAGAGGGCGGTGCCTTCCCGGTTCAGCCAGGTGTCGAAGTCCATCAGGTCGGGGTGGAGCTTGCGCAGTGCGGGGATATCGGCCTGCCAGCCGCCCTTGTGGTTGGCGAAGTCGTAGCCCGCGCGCGCGTCGGGATCGGCTCCGGTGAGCGCCTCGCGCGGAATCGCCCGGTAGGTGGCGGTGCTGCCGGTCGCTCGGCTGATGGCGTCGGTGATCTGCGGGAAGGTCAGTTCGTCTCCGGCGATCTCCAGGGCCCGGCCGAGGTAGCCGCCAGGATCGGTGAAGGCGAGCGCCGCGAAGGCGCCGATGTCGGTCCCGGCGATGAGTTGGACGGGCACATCCGGCTTGATGACGTCGGTGAGCCTCCCGTCGCGCACGCCCATGGCGGGGTTGGACTGGTTCTCCATGAAGCGGACGGGGCGCAGGATCGTCGCGGGGATCCCGACGGCTCGAATGCGGCCTTCGATCTCCCATTTGCTTTCCCAGCGCCGGATTCCCGATGAGCGTTCGGCGCCGCCGACCGAGGTGTAGACGAGGTGGCGGACGCCGGCGTCCTTGGCGGCCTCGGTCACGTTCATGCCCATCCGGATCTCGTCGGCCACGGTGAAGCCGAGCGGTGTTCCGGGGTAGCCGGCGGTTGGCTGGACGCTGAAGACGCCGTGGACGCCCTGCATCGCCGCGTCCAGCGAGGACCGGTCGTTCATGTCGCCGGAAACCAGTTCGGCCCCGGTATCGGCGAGCGCCCGCGCCGCCGGGGACGTGGCGTCCCGGGCGAGGGCGCGGACGTGCCATCCCGCTCGGAGCAGGTGCCGGGCGGTGGCGCCGCCCTGCAGGCCGGTGGCTCCGGTCACCAGCACGCTGGGAAGGGTCGACACGATTGCCTCCATTGGTCTCAGGCGTCGAAGAGCTGGTGGACGACCCGGCCATGGCCGGGTCGTCCACCAACCGGCGTTTCCATGGCCGTTGCATGACCGCGTGCGTCATCCGCTGAGTGCCGCCTAAATGGGGAGAATTCCCCATTTAGCTCGGTGGTGGTAATATATGGGGAAGATTCCCCGGTTTGCAAGGGTGGTCATGTCAGCGACTTCAGGAGAACGTCGGCTGCGCGCCGACGCGCAACGCAACGTCGAGCGGCTCGTCGACGCCGCCCGTGAGGTCTTCGCTCAGCGCGGCGTCGACGTGCCGCTCGACGACATCGCCCGGCGCGCCGGAGTGGGGAACGCGACGCTGTACCGCCGGTTCCCCACTCGCCAGGCGCTGCTGCAGGCCGTCTACCGCGACCATCTCGAGCAGGTGGGGGCGCGCGCGCAAGACCTGCTCGCCTCCACCGCGCCGGCTGAGGCACTCGCCACCTGGCTTCTGGAGCTCGTGCGGGACGGCAGCAGTTCCCGCGGATTCACCGCCACGCTAAAGACCGCCCTCCACGGCGAAGGCGCCGACGCGGCCTGGTGCAGGAGCCTGGTGCACAACGCCGCCGAGCAGCTGCTCGCCCGCGCTCAACAGACCGGCGCGGTCCGTCCCGACGTGACCGCGATCCAACTGCTCAAGCTCGCCAACGGCATCGCTTTCAGCACCGAACACGAACCCGACGCCGACCGGCAGGCCGAGCAACTGCTCTCCCTGACCCTGACCGGCCTGCGCCCCACCTGACGACACCGAGTCGGGCGGCCCGGGCCTGCCCTTTGCTAGCCGGAAATTTGTCTGATGACTGATGTCTGGCCTATGGTTTCGGCCGGAGGTGTTGGCATGCGGGTTGTCGGGCATCGGTCTTCCGTGGACGAGGTCATCGCCGCGCTCAACGAGCAGCTCGTCGGCGGGGCTTGGGCTCCCGGCGAGCGGATTCCGACCGAGCTGGAGCTGGTCGCCGAGCTCGGGGTCAGCCGGACCGTGGTTCGGGAAGCCGTGCGGGCGCTCGTCCACCTCGGGCGGCTGGAATCCCGGCAGGGCGCCGGGACCTTCGTCGTGTCCACCGCCGATCCGGCGCCGATGCTGCGGCAGCTGCGGCTCGCCGAGGTCCGGGACGTCTTCGAGGTGCAGCTCGCCTACGACGTGCAGGCCGCCCGGTTGGCCGCGGCGCGTCGCGACGACACCGACATCCAGCGGCTGCGCGAGCTGCTCGACCTCCGCGACCGCGCGGACTCGCCCGAGACCTTCGCCGCCGCCGATGTCGACTTCCACGCCGCGGTCGTGGCGGCGGCCCGCAACCCGGTGCTCTCGGAGATGTACCGCTACCTCAGCGAACGCCTCCAGGAGAGCCTGGAAACGCTTCGCTCGGACGGCGCGCTGTCCGAAGGCGGGCCGGGCACCCACCGGGCGCTGCTGGACGCCATCGTCGACGGTGACCCGGAGGCCGCCGCGGCAGCCGCGCATGCCGTGATCAAGCCGAGCCTGACGTCCCTCGGAGGCGTTCTCGACAAGAAGGGAAACGTGAAGTGAGCACCCGAGCCCAGCAGACACCGGCGGCTCCGGTGGGCACCGCCGCGGCCGCCACCCTGGTGCTGGTCGTGCTGGTGGCGCTGGCGCTGCGGCCGCCGTTCACCGCGGTCGCGCCGCTGTTGGAGCAGATCCAGCACGACCTGGGAGTGTCGAACGCCTTCGGCGGCGTGCTGACCACGCTGCCCGTGGTGTGCCTGGGGGTGTTCGCGTTCGTCGCACCGAAGCTCCGGCAGCGCTTCGGCGACGAGAAGGTGCTGGTCGGCTGCCTGATCGTGCTGCTGGTCGGCAACTCGCTGCGCGCGCTGGGTTCGATCTGGACGCTGCTGGCCGGGACCGTCGTGGTCGGCGCCGGGATCGCGGTGGCGAACGTGGCGCTGCCGGGCCTGATCAAGCGGGACTTCCCGCACAACGTCCCGGTGATCACCGCCGTCTACACGATGTGCCTGACGCTGGGCGGCGCGGTCGCGGCCAGCGTGGTCGTGCCGATCGGCGCCGCCCTGGCCTCCGCCTGGCGCGCGCCGCTCGGCTTGCTCGCGGTTCCCGTCCTGGTGGCCCTGGTGATCAGCTTGTTCGCGCTGCGGCGTAGCTCCGGCGCGCCGCCGCTGGCTTCCAGCGCAGGTGCGTTGTGGCGGAACCCGCTGGCCTGGCAGGTCACCGCGTTCATGGGGCTGCAGTCGGCGATGGCCTACGTGACGTTCGGCTGGCTGCCGACCATGCTGCAGAGCCGGGGCATGAGCCCCGAGCTGTCCGGCCTGGCGCTGGGCATCCAGGCGGCCGTGCAGGCGGTCGGATCGATGTCCGTTCCCGTGCTGTGCCACCGGCTCCGCGACCAGCGGCCGATCGCCGTGATGCTGGCGTTGCTGATCATGCTCGGCTTCACCGGCATCCTGGTCGGCCCGGCTGCCGGGCTGTGGCCGGCGACGGTCGTGCTCGGGTTGGCGCAGGGCGCGGCGTTCGGACTGGCGCTGACGGTGTTCGGGCTGCGCTCGCCGGACAGCGACACCACGACGGCGTTGTCCGGGATGGCTCAGGGTGGCGGATATCTCATCGCCGCGGCCGGCCCGCTGCTGATCGGCCTGCTGCACGACGCGACCAGCGGCTGGACCGCGCCGCTGGTGCTGCTGCTGGCCGTCTCCACCGCCTGGCTGGCCATGGGACTGCTGGCCGGACGGCCCGTCCAGGTGCCGTCGGTGATCGGTGGCGTAACGCGGCGGTGACCTCACAACACCGCCGTAACCCGCGGTGAGCCCGATTTCACGGCCGCGTAACAGCGGAACGGGCCACCGGAAACAGGCCTTCCCCAAGATGCGGGCCAACTCGGTCCGCATCGGGAGGCAATGTGAATTCAGGCGACACCGCATGGGTGCTCGTGAGCGCGGCGTTGGTCCTGCTCATGACCCCGGGTCTGGCGTTCTTCTACGGCGGCATGGTGCGCTCCCGCGGCGTGCTCAACATGTTGATGATGAGCCTCGGCAGCATCGGCGTGGTGGGCGTGCTGTGGGTGCTCATCGGCTACTCCACCGCGTTCGGCTCCGACATCGGCGGGGTCGGCCTGCTCGGCAACCCCGCGGAGTTCTTCGGGCTGAGCACGCTGCTCGGTGCGGACCAGGTCTCCGGCACCATCCCGACGCTGGCGTTCGTCGGTTTCCAGGCGATGTTCGCGATCATCACCGTGGCGCTGATCTCCGGCGCGATCGCCGACCGCGCCCGTTTCGGCCCGTGGCTGCTGTTCGCCGGGCTGTGGGCCGTGGTGGTGTACTTCCCGGTCGCGCACTGGGTGTTCGCCTTCGACACCAAGGACGACGCGGGCAACGTGACGGCCGTCGGCGGCTGGATCGCCAACCGGCTGGCCGCGATCGACTTCGCCGGCGGCACCGCGGTGCACATCAACGCGGGTGCCGCCGCGCTGGCGCTGGTACTGGTGCTCGGCAAGCGCAAGGGCTGGCCGAAGGACCCGGGCAAGCCGCACAACCTGCCGTTCGTGGTGCTCGGCGCCGGCCTGCTGTGGTTCGGCTGGTTCGGGTTCAACGCCGGTTCGGCGCTGGCGGCCAACACCACCGCCGCGGTCACGCTGGTGAACACCCTGGTGGCGACCAGCGCCGCGATGCTCGGCTGGCTGCTCGTCGAGCGCATCCGCGACGGCCACGCGACCACGCTCGGCGCCGCCTCCGGCATCGTCGCGGGCCTCGTGGCGATCACCCCGGCCTGCTCCTCGGTGACGCCGCTGGGCGCGATCGCGGTCGGCGCGATCACCGGCGCGGTGTGCGCGCTGGCGGTGAGCCTGAAGTACAAGTTCGGCTACGACGACTCGCTGGACGTCGTGGGCGTGCACCTGGTCGGCGGCCTGCTGGGCACGCTGCTGATCGGCCTGTTCGCCTCGTCGGCCGCCCCGGCCGGGGTGGACGGCCTGTTCTACGGCGGCGGGCTCGACCAGCTGTGGCGGCAGGCGGTCGGCGCGGTGGCGGTGCTCGCCTACTCCTTCGTGCTCAGCCTGGTGCTGGCGCTGCTGGTCAAGGCGGTCGTAGGGTTCCGGGTGAGCGCCGAGGACGAGGCCGTGGGCATCGACGAGACCGAGCACGCCGAGACCGCGTACCACTTCGGCGACGACCGCTCCGCGCGTCGCCGGTCCGCGGCGCCTGCCGACGAGGTCGAACGCAAGCTGGAGGGCAGCCGCGCATGAAGTTGGTGACCGCGATCGTCCAACCGTCCAAGTTGGATGATCTGAAGGAGGCGCTCGGTCGGCTCGGTGTGCTGGGCATGACCGTCAGCCAGGCGCAGGGCTACGGGCGCCAGAAGGGCCACACGGAGGTCTACCGGGGCGCCGAGTACGCCGTGGACTTCATCGAGAAGCTGCGCGTCGAGGTCCTCGTCGACGACTCCGATGTGGACAAGGCGGTGGACGGGATCGTGACCGCCGCGCGCACCGGCCGGGTCGGCGACGGCAAGGTCTGGGTCACCTCGGTGGACACCGTGGTCCGGGTGCGCACCGGGGAGACCGGAGTCGAGGCCATCTGACCCGTTCCTGACCGAGCCGGAGGGCACCGCCGATCGATCGGATCGGCGGCACAGGCGGCGGTCGATCAGCGCGCCCACGATCCAGATGCCCAGCACCGAGGCGACGCCGAA
>NZ_JBFAKG010000007.1:162604-188203 GCF_040655595.1 Saccharopolyspora sp. NPDC050389 | reverse complement strand
CACGTCGGGGTTGTCCTCGCTGGGAGAACCCCGGAGGGGTGGGCATCGTGAACCCGCGGCGGTGCGGGTTGCGTGGGTGGGCTAAGCGGCTGCGCTGCTTCAAAGACAAAACGCCCGCGTTACGACATCCGCGCGTCACCACATCCAAAACAGCCTCTATAGCGGCCCAAAAGACTCACGGCCTGGTGACCGGAGGAAACATCGAACCCGCGCGGGTCTGACGCGACCCTGTCAGTCGCGGGCGAATCCGACCGCCGTGGCGGTCAGCGGGATTCCAGGGGGAGCGGGCGGCCCAGGACGGCGAAGGGGCGCGGGTCGCCGGTGAAGCGGTAGTTGCGCAGGACGTCCGCGAAGCCGACTCGGCGGTACAGCTTCCAGGCGCGGGTCGGGCCTTCCGGCGTGGACAGCAGGACCTTGCCGCCCTGCGCGCCGGAGAGCAGGCGGCGCAGGATCTCCTCGCCGAGACCGACGCCCTGGCTGCCCGGGTACACGTGCAGCTCGGTGAGCTCGAAGTAGTCGTCCAGCCAGCTGTCGGCGTCGCCGCCGCTGCTCAGCAGCCCGCGGCGGACCTGCTCGTGCCACCACTGCCCGGGGGCGCCCAGGTAGCCGTAGCCGATGCCGATGAGCTCGTCGTGATCGCTGAACGCGCCGATGCAGCGCCAGCCCGCGCGCAGCATGTGCGCCGACCACATCGGGGCGCGCTGCTGGGCGGTCGCGGGCGGGTAGTTCATCGCGGTCACGTAGATCTGCAGGGCCTCGGGGAGCCGGGCCCGGAGCTGCTCCGTGGTCAGCTCGGTGATCCGGTCACAACTGGGGGATGGCGCGGCGGTCACGGGCCGAACATTAGCCCCTCCGCCGCGTGCGGTCCTTTCCGCGGCGGATCCTGCCGTCGCGGCGTCCCGGCCGGGTGCCTGATTCGGCCACTCGGGTGATCATCTTGGCTGGTCATGACTCGAACAGGTGAGCTACGGCTCATCCCTTGAGTCCGTCGGCGACGCACGCTAATCTGAAGATGTTCGAACTGAGGTTCGATGAACTCCTGTTCGAACATCGAGTCCGGCGGTGGGGTGGGGGAAGCACCCCGCCGCCGGACCTGCCGGCTCCCCACGGCAGGCGTGGACGGCTTCGTCGTGCAGAGGAGATACGCCGATGTCTTTTTCCACTGACTTCTCGATTCCGGCTCCGCGGCACTCCGTGGAGAACCACGAACCGACGCCCGAGGCTGACACGCCGGCCGGTTCCCTGACGTTGCTGCTCGATGCCCGCTCCCGCCTGCACGAAGCGGAAGAGGCGGACCGGCCGAGCGAGCGGTACGTGGCCGCGCACGTAGCGGCGTTACGCGCCGCGACGGCGGTGGTGGTGGCGCGTTCCTGGCGGCGCGAGCACGGCCGCCCGGCCAGCGTCTGGACGATGCTGACCGGCGCCGCCCCCGAGTTCCGGGAGTGGGCGGCCTACTTCGCGGCGCGCTCGGACCGGCGGGCCGCGGCGGAGGCGGGGGTGCCGACGATCACCTGGCTGGACGCCGACGGGCTGTTGGCGCGCAGCCGCGAATTCCTCGACATCGTGGGCCGGAGCTTATTGGGGGTGGCTCGATGAACGGTACTGAAGTGGGGCTCGACTACGGGCGGATGCTGGACCTGCTCGGCATCGAGGCGCAGCTGCTAACCGCGGCGACCCACGATGCGCATGTCGACGCGCCCGTGTGGGGCGCGTCCGGGCGGACCTTGGGGCAGACCATCCGGCACCTGGGCGATCTGTGCGAGGACACGCTGTCCTGGCTGGGCGCGACGGCGGCGGAGCAGCGCTGGGACCTACCGGATCGGCCCGAGCTGCGCGAGGTGACCAGCCGGTTCGCCGTGCGCCTGGCCGATCTACTCGCGGAGTTCGGCTCCCGGCCACCGCACGACAGATGTCCGACGTGGTGGCCCGAGCAGCACACCGTGAGGTTCTGGCTGCGGCGAATGCTGCACGCCACGACGGTGCACCGGGTCGACGTGCAGGCCGCGGCGGGAGTGTTGCCGACGTCGATCGAGCCCGAGGTGGCCACCGACGGCGTCGACGAGGTGCTGCGGCTGTGGTTCGGCTACCGGCTGCACGCGCTCGGCATCACCGCGACGCGGGCCTGTTCGGTCGGGGTGTACGTGACCGACCGGAACTGGCTGGTCACCGCCGACCAGAACGGGACCGCGGTGGTGAGCTCGGAGGACGTGTCGACCACGACGCCCGACGCGGTCGTCGGCGGCGACGCGACCGCGGTCTACCTGTGGATGTGGGGTCGGCTGCCCGATCGAGCGGTGGAGACCAGCGGCGATCTCGATGCGATCGCGCAGCTCTGGGGCCTGCTGCAACTGGCCACCCGCTGAGCCTTCAGCGCTTGTTTCCGGCTTGTTCTGCGCGGAGGTGGGCATCCGGTTTCGTCTCGTCGCGGATGACGATCTCGCCGATCGTCGGGGCGGCTTAATTCGTTTGCATTGCGGAGGTGGCCAGGTCAGCGTGTGTGGGTGCTGATTCGACGTGAACTTCCTGCCGACGTTGCCGCCATCCACGCGGTGCATGCCGCAGCCTTCGCGAAGACCGCCCAGCCCGGCCAGGTGCCGGTGGAGGCGGGGCTCGTGGATGCGCTGCGGGCCAGCGACGCGTGGTTGCCCGAGCTGTCCCTTGTGGCAGAGCGGGATGGCGAGGTCGTGGGACACGTCGTGTGCTCTCGCGCGCACGTCGGCGACACCCCGGCGCTGGGGCTCGGGCCGGTCGGTGTGCTGCCTTCGTTGCAGGGCAAGGGAATCGGCGCGGCGTTGATGCACGCGGTGCTCGGTGGTGCCGACGCGCTCGGCGAGCCGGTGGTGGTGCTGCTCGGGCACCTGGACTACTACCCGATGTTCGGCTTCGAACCCGCCGAGAAGTACGGCATCACGCCGCCGGTGCCGGAATGGGGGTCGCATTTCCAGGCCCGCACGCTGGCCGCATACCGGCCATCGATCCGCGGCGAATTCGCCTACGCCAAGCCGTTCATGGAGCTGTAGCGACTGGTTACGGGCCGTGAGTCCGTTCGGTCGCCAAAGAGGCCCAAGACTCGCGGCAGGCGTGCCCGCGCGGCTCCGCGAACCGAGTTCATGGAGCCAAGCCGACGACCATCCACAGCAGTCCGAGCAGTACGCCGACCAGGACGTACGTCGCGAAGAACGCGCCCACGGCGACCATCGTCGCGGTGCTGACCAGGCCCGCGACAGGCCAGAAGCCGCGCTCCGCGCGGTCTCGCGGCCAAAGCCGGCGCAGCGAAAGCCCACCGCACAGCAAAGCGCCGACGAGCTGGATCCAGATCACCGTTCCCATTCTGCCCGGCCCGTGATCGCTCCGGCATCCACGAGCCGAGTCAGGCGCGCAGCCGCAGACCCTTCGGCGTGGCGCGGAATCCCGCTTCGGTGAGCACGTCGGCCAGACGGGATCCCCAAGCGCCTTCGCCGTCCGCGCGCTGCACCGCGAGCTGCTCCAACCAGCCGTCCCGGACCACGCGGGCCAACCCCGCCGCAGCACTGCGCAGCGCGGATTGTTCGTCGGTGAACGACAGCAACGACTTTCCGCCGCGCTCGACGTAGAACACCGCTTCGCCGGACACGAGCACCACGAGGGCGCCGGCTTTGCGCCCCGGCCGATGCCGGGTTTCGCCCATCGCCGCAGGCCATTCCAGCGCGCCCCCGTAGGGCTGCGCCGGATCGGCGGCCGCCAGCACCACCGCGTCGCCGTCGCCGTCCTCGCGGGACAGCGCGCGCAGGCGATCGATCGCGCCGGGTACCGCGAACTGCGCGGCCCCAAGCCCTTCGACGACGTACCCGCGCCGGCAGCGCCCGGATTCCTCCATCGCCCGAAGCACCTTGTACACCGCGGAGAATCCGCCCGTGACGCGCTCGATGTCCAGCGCCCCGCGTGTCAGCACGCCGTGCCGCTCCAAGAACGCCTCGGCCCGAGCGTGCGCCCGTCGCGTCGGTTCGCTGGACGGCTGAGGCGCCAGCGACCAACGCCCTGACACCGTTGGCGGCCCGCTGCGGCTGGGCATCGAAGGCCGACCCGCGCGCAACCGCGCGTAGCGGCCACGAGGTGCGCTTCGGCGTGGCTTGTGCGCTGCGCCGCGTCCGGACACCAACGCGCGCAACGGCGCCAAGGTGTCGTTCGTGACTGCTCCGGACCAGACCAGATCCCACAGCGCCGAAGTGACCGCATCGTCGGCGGGAGCGGTTTCGTCCTGCTCCAGCAGCAGCGCCGCCGCACGATCCGCCAGCTGACGGAAGAACAACGCGCCACCGTCCAATGCGGACACAACGGCGCGGTGCAATGGAGAATCGATGCCGGCTTCCTCCGGCAGGTCGGGCAACAGCAGGTCGGCGACATCGGTGGGAGCCAACGCGATCCAGCCGTCGCCGCCGGCCAGCGAGCCCGCGCCGACCCAGCTGACCTCGCCGGTCGCGGTCAGCTCGTCGAGCAGCGCGGGGGAGTAGCCGGGCAGCCGGGCGGGCAGGATCAGCGACTCCAGGCCGCTCGCCGGAACCGGCGCTCCCGCGAGCTGCTCGACAACGGCGTACACGTCGTCCACCGTGGGCGCGCTGCGCAGCCGCGCTCCGATGCCGTGCCACGCGGGCAGGAAACGGCCCAGTGCGGCCGGTTCCACCGGCTCGACCTCCGCGCGCAGCCGGGCCAGCGACGCCCGCCGAAGCCGCCGCAGCACCTCGGCGTCGCAGTACTCCAGCGCGCCGCCGCCACCGGCCTCCAGCGGCCGCAGCTCGCCGCGGACCAATCGCCCGGTGCCGGTCAGCCGGTCCAGCACGCCGTGCACCACGGCCACGCCCAATCCGAATCGCTGCGCCGCGGCATCGGCGGTGAACGGCCCGCGGCAGCGCGCATAGCGGATCAGCAGGTCGCCGAGCGGGTCGGCGACCTGCTCGGTGAACGCCTCCGGCACGCCGACCGGCAGTGCGACGCCCAACGCGTCGCGGACCTTGCCGGCGTCCTCGATCGCGATCCAGCGCTCGTCGCCCGCGATGCGCACCCGCAGCACCCGGCGCTGCTCCGCCAGGTCCGCCAGCCACTCCGGCCGCACGCCCCGCGCCTCGGCCTCGGCCGTGGACAGATCGCCCAGGAACCGCAACAGGTCCATCGTGGACTCGACGTCGCGGGCGTGCCGATCCGGGGCGAGCCGTTGCAGCTGCTGCTCGATCTCGTCGAGCGCTTCGGGATCGAGCAGCTCCCGCAGCGCCTCCGAGCCGAGCAGCTCCGCCAGCAGCGTCGAATCCAGGCTCAACGCCGCCGATCGGCGCTCCGCCAGCGGCGCATCGGTCTCGTACAGGAACATGCCGATGTAGCCGAACAGCAGGCTGCGCGCGAACGGCGACGGCGTCGGCGTCTCGACCTCGACGACCCGCACCTTGCGCGCCGCGACCTGCGACATCAGTTCGGTCAACCCGGGCAGGTCGTAGACGTCCTGAAGGCACTCCCGCATCGCCTCGAGCACGATCGGGAACTGCTCGTACTGCGCCGCCACCGTCAGCAGTTGCGCGGCCCGCTGCCGCTGCTGCCACAGCGGCGTGCGGCGGCGCGGATCCCGGCGCGGCAGCAGCAGCGCCCGCGCCGCGCACTCCCGGAACCGGGCCGCGAACAGGGCCGAACCGCCGACTTCGTCGGTCACCACCTGCTGCACTTCTTCCGGCGGCAGCAGTACGTCTTCGGCGGTCGGCAGCACCTCCGCGCCGGATTCGTCCAGCGCGTCGGCCAGCCGCAGCACGATCCCGTCGTCGGAGGAGGCCACCTGTGGCTCGATCCCGCGCCGCTCGCGGATCCGGGCGGCGATGGCCAGCGACCACGGGCCGTTGACCTTGGCGCCGAACGGCGAGTGCACCACCATCCGCCAGTCGCCGAGCTCGTCGCGGAACCGCTCCACCACGATCGTGCGGTCGTCCGGGACGTGCCGGGTCGCCTGACGCTGTTCGTCCAAATAGGACATCAGGTTGTCGCGGGCCCACTCGTCCAGCCCGGCGGCCTCGATGCGGGACCGCGCGGCCTGGGTGTCCGCGCTGGTCAGCTCCCGGACGAAGGCGCCCAGCGCGCGCCCGAGCTCCAGCGGCCGCCCCGGCGAATCGCCCTTCCAGAACGGCATCCGGCCCGGCTCGCCCGGCGCAGGCACCACCACGACCCGGTCGTGGGTGATGTCCTCCACCCGCCACGCCGAGGTGCCCAGCAGGAAGATGTCGCCGACCCGCGACTCGTAGACCATCTCCTCGTCGAGCTCGCCGACCCGCACCCCGCCCTTGCCCGCCTCGTCCGCGGGCGTGGTCACCGTGAACAGGCCTCGGTCCGGGATCGTGCCGCCGGAGGTCACCGCGAGCCGCTGCGCTCCCGGCCGCGCGCGCAGCTCGTCGTTCACCCGGTCCCAGATGATGCGAGCCCGCAGCTCGCCGAACTCCTCGCTGGGGTAGCGGCCCGCCAGCATGTCCAGCACCGCGTGCAGCGCAGAGTCCGGCAGCCCCGCGTAGGGCGCGGCGCGCCGCAGCAGCGCCGCCAGCTGCGGCACCGGCCAGGTGTCCATCGCGACCATCGACACGACGTGCTGGGCCAGCACGTCCAGCGGGTTGCGCGGGAACGACAGCGACTCGATCAGCCCGTCGGCCATCCGCTCGGACACCACCGCGCAGCCGACGAGATCGCCGCGGAACTTCGGGAACACCACGCCCCGCGACACCGCGCCGACCTGGTGCCCGCCGCGCCCGATGCGCTGCAGCCCGGAGGCCACGCTCGGCGGCGTCTCCACCTGGATCACCAGGTCCACCGCGCCCATGTCGATGCCCAGTTCCAGCGACGAGGTGGCCACCACGCAGGCCAGCCGCCCGGACTTCAGCTCCTCCTCGACCACCGCCCGCTGTTCCTTCGACATCGAGCCGTGGTGCGCCTTCGCGACGATCGCTGGGGCGCCGCCGCCGATCCCGGAACCACCGACCGCCTCGGCCGGGAACCGCTCCACCGGCACCGGTTCCTCGGCCGCGAGCTCGTTGATCCCGGCGGTGAGCCGCTCGGCCAGCCGCCGGGAGTTGGTGAACACGATGGTCGAGCGGTGCTGGCGGATCAGCTCCAGGATCCGCTCCTGCACCGACGGCCAGATCGACGTGCGCTGCTCCGCCCCGCCGCCGGGCCCTCGACCTCGCCGGTCGGCGCGCCCAGCTCGGCCATGTCCGGCACCGGCACCTCGACCCGGACCTCGACCTCCTTGGCATGCGCGGGCTGGACGGTGCGCACCGACCGGCCACCGGCGAGGAAGGTCCGCACCTCCTCCACCGGGCGGACCGTCGCGGACAGCCCGATGCGCTGCGCCGGGCGCGGCAGCAGCTCGTCCAGCCGTTCCAGCGAAAGCGCCAGGTGCGCCCCGCGCTTGGTGCCGGCCACCGCGTGCACCTCGTCGACGATCACGGTCTCGACGCCGCGCAGCGACTCCCGGGCCGCCGAGGTCAGCAGCAGGAACAGCGACTCGGGCGTGGTGACCAGCACGTCCGGTGGCGTGCGGGCGAACGAACGGCGCTGGTCGGCCGGGGTGTCCCCGGTGCGGATGCCGACCCGGATGTCCGGCGGGGCGCTGCCGCGGCGCTGCGCGGCCTGCCGGATCCCGGCCAACGGCGCGCGCAGGTTCCGCTCCACGTCGACGGCCAGCGCCTTCATCGGCGACACGTAGAGCACCCGGCAGCGCCGCTTCGCGTCGGCGGGCGCGCCTTCCACGGCCAGCTTGTCCAGGGCGGAGAGGAACGCCGCGAGCGTCTTGCCGGAACCGGTCGGCGCGACCACCAGAGCGTGCTCGCCCTCGGCAATCGCCTCCCAAGCCCCGCGCTGCGCTTCGGTGGGCGCGGCGAAGGCCCCGCGGAACCAGTCGCGGGTCGCCGCGGAGAAGCCGTCCAGCACATCGCTCACCACTACATGCTGGACCAACGCCCCGACAGCGACACTCGCGAGTGTCGCCGGCGGCCGCAACGACCACCGCCGTTCCACCGTCCACAAGGGCCTGCCGGGATGTGATCCGGGACGAATGCGGGGGATCGGTGCGATCCGCCGCCGCTGACGTGGCAGCATTCGAGCCCGAAAGCATCAGGCGTGGGAGGGGGACGGGTGCGCGTCCTGTCAGTGGATCTCGGCACCTCGAACACCGTCGCGGTCCTGTCCGCGCACGGCAGGCCACCGCGGGTGGTCGAAGTGGACGGCTCGGCCACCATGCCGTCCGCGGTGTTCGCCACCGAGGACGGCGGGATCATCGTCGGCCGCGACGCCGAGCGCCGCGCGCGGCTCGACCCGTCCCGGTTCGAGCCGAACCCGAAGCGCCGCGTCGACGAGAGCACCCTGCTGCTCGGCAACAACGTCATCACTGTCACCGACGCGCTGGCCGCGGTGCTGCACCGGGTCGCGGAGGAGACCACCCGGCAGCTCGGCGGCGCCCAGCCCGACGAGGTCCGGCTGACGCACCCCGCGCAGTGGGGCACGGTCCGCCGCAACGTGCTGCTGTCCGCCGCCCGGCTGGCCGGTTTCACCTGCAACCTGGTGCTGGTCCCGGAGCCGGTGGCCGCCGCCGCGCACTTCGCGTCGTTCCCCGACCGCACCCTCGGCACCGGCCAGGCGCTCGCCGTCTACGACCTGGGCGCGGGCACCTTCGACTGCGCGATCGTGGGAGCCACCCAGAACGGGTTCGTGGTGCTGGCCGAGGACGGCCTGGCCGACCTCGGCGGGCTGGACGTCGACCAGGCGCTTCTGGAGCACGTGGGGCGGCAGGTCTCCAACAAGGACCCGCAGCGCTGGCAGCGGCTGCTGCGCCCGGAGAGCACCGGCGACCGGCGGGCCCAGCGAGCCCTGCGCGAAGACGTCCGCGCCGCGAAGGAAGCGCTCTCCCGGCACCCGCAGACCGAGGTGCCGATGCCGGAGCCCTTCGAGGACGTGCTGGTCACCCGCGCGGAGCTGGAAGCGCTGGTGCGGCCGAGCATGCTGCGCAGCGTCGAGCTGCTGGCGACGGTGCTGCGCTCCAACGGGATGAGCCCGGAGCACCTCGCCGGGGTGTACCTGGTGGGCGGCTCCAGCCGGTTGCCGCTGGTCGCCAGCCTGATCGGCGAACAGCTGCGGATCGTGCCGACGACGCTCGACCAGCCGGAGACCGCGGTCGCGCTCGGGGCGCACCACGTGTCCCGCGACGGCGCCGCGATGTGGACCCAGGACATCCGGGCCAACCCGCAGTCGGGCCCGGTCGCCATCCCGCAGGCCGGCCAGCAGCAGGCCCCGTACCGGGAGCCCGACACGGTCCGCACCTACCCCGTCGCGCCGCCGCAGCAGCCCCACCCCCAGCAGTCCCAGCCGTCCGCGGCCGAGTCCGACTCCCGGCGCAACCGCAACCTGCTGATCGGCCTCGGCGCGGTCGCGACCATCGCGGTGATCGTCGCGATCGTGGCGATCGTGTTCCGCGCCACCAGCAGCTCCAGCGCGCCCAGCGCGGCGGAGTGCTTCCGGCCCGGCACCATCAACTCCGAGGGCTTCACCGCCTGCCTGGGCAACCTCGCCGGCACCGTCCCCGAGCACGCCAACTGCGCGTCCGGCTGGCAGCGGATCATGCCCGGACTGCGGGAGCTCGACGGCACCGTGGTGTCCTGCTCGATCGGCAATCCCAACGAGGGCACCCAGATCGTCTACACCCAGCTGGACACGATGGACGCCGCGCAGCGGCGCGCCGACCTGCTGCTGGAGTTCAACGGCGTGACCAGCGACCAGGTCGAGGCGGAGTGGAGCGGCAACGGCCTGTCCGGCACCTACCGCGCGGTCTCCAGCGACACCTTCGGCACCCTGGTGTTCACCGTCGACGACCGCCCGCTGGTCGGCATGGTGCTCAAGCCCAACAACGACAAGCAGCTCGACCCGAACAAGATGGCCGACGAATTCGAGAAGTCGGTCCAGCCCGGCACCGCCTGATTCAGCTCCTGGTTCAGCGGCGGTTGCGGTGCTCCCACAGGAAGCGCACCGCGAGCACGATGACCGCCAGCAAAGCGGCGCCGATCACCACCTGGCCCAGCGGCGTCGACAAGCCGGTCGGATCGGCCTGCAGCAAGAGCAGCACACCACCAGCGTACGGGCGCCGCGTAGGCTGACGGGCGATGCGCCACACTGCTTTCCGCCAACGCATGGCCGACGAATTCGGCCGGGTCCGCTCCGAGATGCTGGCCCAGGACCACGTGTTCTCGTCCCTCGGCGGGCGCACCGTCGACCAGGCACTGGAGGCCGGGCTGTCGACCAAGGAGGTCTGGCAGGCGGTCTGCGAGACCTTCGAGGTGCCAGCCGAACGGCGTTAGGACTCCGCTTCCTTCTTCTGCTCCGCGGCCCGGGGTTCTGCGGGCCGGGGTTCTGCGGGCCGGCGTTCCGGGACTTCGAAGTCCGCCCACAGGTTCTGTGCGCTGACCTGCTGTTCGGGGCTGCGCCCCGCCGCCAGGTAGTGCTGGTAGGCCCGACGCCGCTCCTCCTGCATGTGCCGCCACGTCTCGGCCTGCACCAACCGGTTCTGCTCCGGCGTGGGGTGGCCGTCGGCGACGGCCTTCTCGGCCTTGCAGAGCGGTTCGATCTCGGCGATCCGCCGCTCGTCGGCCAGCCGCTGCTCGGGGACCTCCTCTGCGGGCGGCTCGTGGTGCCGGTAGCGGACGTACGGGTTGTCCTGCGGAAGTCCGCCGCTGACCCGGCCGTAGAGCCCGAGGAACATCAGCAGCATGCCCGCGATCAGGCTGAACACCACGTTCTGCAGCTTGAAGGCGAACAGGTTCCAGGGCGTGTTCAGCAGGCCCAGGTTGATCAGTCCGGACAGGAAGAACAGCACCCCGATCGCGGCGGTGGTGGTGGAGGCGACCGGCCCGCCCCAGGCGGCGGCGGCGACCAGGATCGCGCCGACCACCACCGAGACCACGGCCAGCAGGCCGTTGCTGGACAGGCCGATGATGTCGATGCCGCTGGTGGTGAACAGCGGCACCTGGTTGGCCAGCCCGAGCACGCCGAAGACCAGCAGGAACGCCCCGAAGATGGCCGCCCCGACCCGGTAGAACCGGCTCAGCGGGTGGTCTGGTGGCAGGTAGCGGTCCATTCGCATGGTCGGCACCTCCTCGGGGCCGTGGCGGCAGGTTCGCCAGATGGTCTTCCGAGTGTCCGCCTCGAACCCGCTGATCGCACTGTCACACGGTCGGGTGATGTCGCTGGCGTGTCGGGAAGTTGATCGAACATCCGTTCGGCTAAGATGGGGCGCACGGGATCGAACCGCCGGCGCACCCCGCAGCGGAATTGTCGGTCCTTGCCCGTAGCGTCTGATCTGACACATGACGACGAAGTTCGACTCGACCGAGGTGGACCCCCGATGGCAGCGACACCGGACAAGGGCAAGGCGCTGGAGCTCGCGCTCGCCCAGATCGACAAGCAGTACGGCAAAGGGTCGGTCATGCGGCTCGGCGACGAGTCGCGCGCACCGATCGAGGTCATCCCGACCGGTTCCATCTCGCTGGACGTCGCGCTGGGAATCGGCGGCCTGCCGCGAGGCCGCATCGTGGAGATCTACGGCCCGGAGAGCAGCGGTAAGACCTCCGTGGCGCTGCACGCCGTGGCCAACGCGCAGAAGCTGGGCGGCACCGCGGCGTTCATCGACGCCGAGCACGCGCTGGACCCGGAGTACGCCAAGGCGATCGGCGTGGACACCGACGCGCTGCTGGTGTCCCAGCCC
This sequence comes from Saccharopolyspora sp. NPDC050389, assembly GCF_040655595.1. Lineage (NCBI taxonomy): Bacteria > Bacillati > Actinomycetota > Actinomycetes > Pseudonocardiales > Pseudonocardiaceae > Saccharopolyspora > Saccharopolyspora sp. NPDC050389. Next base: position 176,454 of record NZ_JBFAKG010000007.1, on the reverse strand, counting down.
GACACCGGTGAGCAGGCGCTGGAGATCGCGGACATGCTGATCCGCTCCGGCGCGCTGGACGTCATCGTCATCGACTCGGTGGCCGCGCTGGTGCCGCGCGCCGAGATCGAGGGCGAGATGGGCGACAGCCACGTGGGTCTGCAGGCCCGGCTGATGAGCCAGGCGCTGCGCAAGCTGACCTCCGCGCTCTACAACGCCAAGACCACGGCGATCTTCATCAACCAGCTCCGCGAGAAGGTCGGCGTCATGTTCGGCTCGCCGGAGACCACCACCGGTGGCAAGGCGCTGAAGTTCTACTCGTCGGTGCGCCTGGACGTGCGGCGGATCGAGACGCTGAAGGACGGCTCGGACGCGGTCGGCAACCGGACCCGGGTCAAGGTGGTGAAGAACAAGGTCGCCCCGCCGTTCAAGCAGGCGGAGTTCGACATCATCTACGGCATCGGCATCAGCCGCGAGGGCTCGCTGATCGACATGGGCGTCGAGCAGAGCATCATCCGCAAGTCCGGTGCCTGGTACACCTACGAGGGCGACCAGCTCGGCCAGGGCAAGGAGAACGCCCGCAAGTTCATGCGGGAGAACCCGGACATCGCCAACGAGATCGAGAAGCGGATCAAGGAGAAGCTCGGCATCGGGGCGACGCTGGACGCCGAGAACGCCGAGCCGGCGCCGGTGGACTTCTGATCCCGGCGACCATCTGTTGATCGCCTCTTGGACATTGGGTGCAGATGAACGGTGACGGTACGCGTCTGGGGAGCGGTGCACGGCGCCGCTTCTCCGACGACGCCCCGCCGGAAGCCGCGGCCGACGAGAAGTCGCGGCGCAAGCCGGACGATCCCGAGCAGCTGGCCCGGGACACGGTGTACCGGCTGCTCGCGGCCCGCGCGCGCAGCCGCTCGGAGCTTCGACAAGCCTTGCTGCGCAAGGAGGTCGACGAGGAAGTCGCCGACGCCGTGCTGCAGAAGTTCGTCGACGCGGGCCTCGTCGACGACGCCTCGTTCACCGAGGAGTGGGTGCATTCGCGGCAGCGGTACCAGGGGCTGGGGCGCAAGGCTCTGGGCTTCGAGCTGCGCCGCAAGGGCGTCGACGAGCACCTGGTCGAAGCAGCGCTGTCCACTGTGGATGGCGACGCGGAGGTGGAGCGGGCGCGGGAGCTGGTGCAGCGCAAGCTCCGGACGATGCGGAACTTGGACCACACGGCGAAGATGCGCCGCCTGGTCGGGATGCTGGCCCGCAAGGGTTACTCCGAAGGCCTCGCTTTCCGCGTGGTGCGGGAGGAGATCGAGCGCTCCGGCGACGATCCGGACCTCGAATCCCCGTGATGCGCGCGACGACCGGGAGCTGAGCTCGCCGGCCGTGTGCCTTCTCTCAGAATGGGACGATGGTACCGGAATGTCGCCGTCGGCTCGTAGAGTCGCCAGCCATGACGACCTTCGCCGACGCGCGGCACATCGTGTGGGACTGGAACGGCACGCTCCTGGATGACAACCACGCCGTGGTGGCGGCGGTGAACGCGGTCTGCACGGCGTACGACCGAGAGCACGTCGACATCGATGAGTGGCGGTCGGTGTTCAGCCGCCCGCTGCTGCAGTGCTACGAGCGGCTGCTGCGGCGATCGCTCGACGAACAGGACTGGGCGCGCATCGACGTGCTCTACCACGAGGCCTACCGGGAACTGCTGCACACCTGCGACCTCGCGCAGGGCGTGCCGCACGCACTGAAGGACTGGGCGACCGCCGGCCGCAGCCAGTCGCTGCTTTCGATGTGGTTCCACGACGAACTGGTCCCGCTGGTGACCGACATGGGGCTGCACCCGCTCTTCGAGCGCGTCGACGGGCTGCGCGCCGACATCGGCGGCGGATCCAAGGCCGAGCACCTGCGCCGCCACCTCGCGGCCCAGGAACTCGACGCGCGAGACGTCGTGCTCATCGGAGACGTGCTGGACGACGCGCACGCGGCGGAGCAGACCGGCACCCGATGCGTCCTGGTGACCACCGGTGTGATGAGCCGCGCGGCGCTGGAGACGTCCGGATTCCCGGTGGTGGACTCGATTCCCGAGGCGCTGACCACCATCGCCGCCTGACCCTCACCAGGCCGACGGCGGACTCGTCGTGACGATCCGGGCCCACGGCCCCGGCGGCACGTCGACGTCGTCGACGAACCGCCAGTCGACGACGTCGTGCTTGCCGTCGAGCTCGCGCAGGCCCAGGCAGCCGTTCAGCGCGGGCGAGACGTCCATGCCCGCGCCGTTGAACCGGGTGTTGGCGGGCCGGCGGTCGTCGGCGCCGAACACGTACGCCGCATCGTCGTACTCGCCCGGCCCGGCGTCCTCGATCTGCCCGTAGCAGACCGCGGCGCCGTGCTGGATCCGAACCCAGCGGTTCTTCATGAAGCTGGTGGAGCGGTCCGCGGCATGGCCGGCGTAGCCCGGATCGCCGGCCCACGGCACCACCCGGCCGCGCTGCTCGAACGCGGAGGGATCGTTGCGGTCGTCGAAGGGCAGGTCCAGGTAGAACGGGTTCTGTCGCGGCGTCATCCGGGTGGGGAAGAAGTCGTTGGCGGCGGTGCGCCGTTCCGTCTCGCACCGGCCGTTCCGCTCCACGCCGTCGCAACCGCCGTAGCTGGCCAGCCAGTCGGCGTCGTAGGCCGACAACCGCTGGCTGCCGTCCGGCGAGTTCGGATCCAGCACCTCGCCGACCCAGAACGTGGTGGCCACGATGCCGGTGTGCGGCGGATACGGCCGGCCGTTCGGTTCCGCCGCGTCTCCGCCGCACGCCGCCGTGATCAGGACGGCAGCGGGAACCGCGACCGCGCGGATCGCCGTCAGCAGAGCCATCTGAACAGGTAGGTCCACGGCAGGCGGGCGCATACGGCCTCGCCCTTCGGCCTGAAGTGCTCCTGAATCCGGTAGTCGTCCGTGGTCAGCGAACCGGCGCGGGCCAGGGTGAGCCCGAAGCTCAGCCCGGTCGTGCCGTCCGGGGCCGCGGGTGTCGTCCACGCGGCCGACGCCCAGTTCGCCGAGGCGCCGAACCACGGGCTGGTCGTCCAGTAGCGCCAGATGCCGGCCTGATCGCGGCGGTAGACGGCGAGCTGGGTGGGCGCGGTCGACTTGTACCAGGCGCTCAGCTCGTAGGTGTTGTTCGGGTGCGCGGCCGGCGCCGTCTCGCCCATGTCGAGCTGCTGCAGGAGTTTCGCGTCGCCGCTGGCGTATTCGGTGATGTCCAGCCGCTGCGCCCAACGCCCGTCGTGCGCGTCCGCGATTCGGGTCCACTGTGGATTGTGCTGGCCCCAGCTGCTCTGCACCCAACCGCGCGGGCCCGGATCTTCCAGCGACGCGTTGACCAGCCCGCCGCGCGGCGCGGGCACCGGCGGCGGGACCAGCGGGCGGAACCCGCCGCCGATCACCTGGTCGACCGTGCGCACCACCGTGCCGTTCGCCCGCCGCTGCGCCAGCCAGGACGCGAACTGGTCCAGCACGGCCGGGCTGACCGACAGCGAACCGCAGAAGTCGCAGGTCTGGTGCAGCACCAGCGGAACCCAGCCGCCGCCCGAGGCTTCGGCCCTCAGCACCACCTGCTGCAGGTCCGCCAGCGTCCAGTCGGGAGTGACCGTGTCGGTGCCGCGCACCACCATCGGGTTCACCGGCGGTATCGATTCGGCCGGGGCGCAGTCCAGGCAGCTGTGCTTGGTCACGAGGCTGCCGGTGACCCGCGCGCTGTTGTAGCCGCAGTCCGCGGCCGCCTGCTCGGCCCCGCGGCTGAAGCTGCCGAACGGGTAGGCGAACGAGGTCGGCCGGAAGCCCCAGCCTGCGAGGTTGGCCCGGTCCTGGCAGATCTCCCGGCGGGCTTCGTCCGGTGCGTCCGTGGCGAGGTCGGGGTGGTTGACGGTGTGCCCGCCGATCTCGTTGCCGGCCGCGGCGAGCGCGCGCAGGTCGTCGACGCTGAGGTAGCCGCGCGTGCCGATCGATCCGGACACGACGTAGAAGGTGCCGCGCATCCCGTGCTTGTTGAGGATTCGAGCGCCGGAGGTCTGCGAAACGCTTCCGTCGTCCACGGTGAAGGTGACCACGGTGCGGGGAGCCTGGGCGTCGGCATCGTCCGGCATGCCGAGGAAAACGGCCAGCAGGGTTGCGCTGACGCAGGCCAGGGCTCTGCTCAAGCTTCTGCGAGCGGGGCGTGCTCCGTCCATGGCACATGACCGCCCAACCAGTCGACCGAACTGACCGACATCACGCTACGGACGGCACAGGCGGCGGTGGAACCAATCGGTGCGGGGTCCTAGTTACCGCATTTGACGGAGGCACCCCCGTGAGTCTTTTGGGTTGCTGTAGCAGCCCAAAAGACTCACGGCCTAGGCCCGCTAGGAACGCAGTGCGGCCGCGTCTCGGGCCAGCTGCTCGATCTGCGCCCAGTCGCCGGCGGCCAGCACGTCCTTCGGCGCCAGCCACGAGCCGCCGATGCAGCCCACGTTGGGCAGCGCGAGGTAGTTCGGCGCGGTCTGCGGGCTGATCCCGCCGGTCGGGCAGAACCGCAGGTCCGGCAGCGGCCCGGCGATCGCCTTGAGGAACGGCACGCCGCCGCTGGGCTCGGCGGGGAAGAACTTCATCGCCGTGGCCCCGCGCTCGGCCAGTCGCATCGCCTCCGACACGGTGCTCGCGCCGGCCAGGAACGGCACTCCGGACGCCTCGACGTCGTCGAGCAGCCGGTCCGTGGTGCCCGGCGTGACGAGGTAGCGGGCACCGGCGTCGGCGGCCCGCTTGGCCTGCCCCGGTTCGGTGATCGTGCCGGCCCCGGCGACCATTTCGGGCACCTCGGCGGCGATGCGCTCGATCGCGGGCAGCCCGGCGGAGGTGCGCAGGGTGACCTCGATGGTGCGGATTCCGCCGCGCAGCAGGGCCTCGGCCAGCGGCACGGCGTGCGCGACGTCGTCCAACGCCACGACCGGCACCACAGGAGCGAGGTCCAGCACGTCAGCTGCAGTGTTCATGAGGTCATTCATCCGTTCCTAGTGCGTGTGACGTTCCGCGGGGTACCCGTGAGTACTTTGTGCCGCTATAGCAGCTCAAAGTACTCACGGGTCCTGACCAGCACTGTCATGCTGTCACGTCGGCGGGCTGCGCCGGCGGCGGCGCGAACACGCTGGCACCGCGATCGGCCCGCCCGACCGCCTGCCGGAACGCCGCGAACAGCTCCCGGCCGGTGCCGAACTGCGCCCCGGGCGCGGCCGGCGCGTTGTCGCGCGCGGCGAGCTCGCCGTCGGGCACCAGCACCTCCAGGGTGCCGCGGTCGGCGTCCAGCCGGACCACGTCGCCGTCGCGGACGCGGGCCAGCGGCCCGCCCGCGCTGGCTTCCGGGGTCAGCTGGATCGCCGCCGGGATCTTGCCGGACGCGCCGGACATCCGGCCGTCGGTGACCAGCGCGACCTGGTGGCCGCGATCCATCAGCACGCCCAGCGCGGGCGTCAGTCCGTGCAGCTCCGGCATCCCGTTGGCCTGCGGGCCCTGGTTGCGGATCACCACCACGACGTCGTGGTCCAGCTCGCCGGCCTGGAAGGCGGCGGTGAAGCCGTGCTGGTCGTCGAAGACCCGGGCCGGTGCGGTGACGGTGCGGTGTTCCGCGCTGACCGCGGAAACCTTGATCACCGACCGGCCGAGGTTGCCGTCCAGCACCCGCAGGCCGCCGTCGGGAGCGAACGGCTCGTCGACGCCGCGCAGTACGTCCGGGTCCAGGCTCTTCGCCGGCGCATCCCGCCAGACGAGCTCGCCGTCTTCCAGGAACGGCTGCTGCCGGTAGCGGTCCAGCCCGGGGCCGGCGACCGTCTTGACGTCGGGGTGCAGCAGGCCCGCGTCGAGCAGCTCGCCGACGAGCGTCTGCACGCCTCCGGCGGCGGCGAAGTGGTTGATGTCGGCCGAGCCGTTGGGGTAGACCTTCGCCAGCGACGGCACGACCGCCGACAGGTCGGAGAAGTCGTCCCAGGTCAGCTCGATGCCGGCCGCGGCGGCGATGGCCACCAGGTGCAGCGTGTGGTTGGTCGAACCGCCGGTGGCCAGCAGCGCGACGACGCCGTTGACGATGGCCCGCTCGTCGATGATCTCGCCGATCGGCGTGTGGTCGGCGCTGCGGCCGAGCTGCACGACGCGGCGGGCGGCCTCCTCGGTGAGCGCCTTGCGCAGCGGGGTGCCCGGCGGCACGAAGCTCGACCCCGGCAGGTGCAGGCCCATGACCTCGACGACGAGCTGGTTGGAGTTGGCGGTGCCGTAGAACGTGCAGGTGCCGGGCGAGTGGTACGACGCCGACTCCGCTTCCAGCAGGTCCTCGCGGCTGGCCTTGCCCTCGGCGAACAGCTGCCGGATGCGGCTCTTCTCCCGGTTGGGCAGCCCGGAGGGCATCGGCCCGGCGGGCACCAGCACGGTCGGCAGGTGCCCGAACGACAGCGCGCCGATGAGCAGGCCCGGCACGATCTTGTCGCACACCCCGAGCAGCAGGGCGCCGTCGAACATCTCGTGGGAGAGCGCGACGCCAGTGGCCATCGCGATCACGTCGCGGGAGAACAGCGACAGCTCCATGCCGGTGCGGCCCTGGGTGATGCCGTCGCACATGGCGGGCACGCCGCCCGCGAACTGCGCGACGCCGCCTGCCTCGCGAACCGCGTCCTTCAGCCACGCCGGGAATTCGGCGTATGGCTGGTGGGCCGAGAGCATGTCGTTGTACGCGGAAACGATCGCGACGCCGGGCTTGACGGCTCCGCGCACCGCGAGCCGGTCCGGGCCGCTGCACGCGGCGAAGCCGTGCGCGAGGTTGCTGCAGGGCAGCTCGGTGCGGGCCGGGCCGACCGCCCCGGCCGCGCGGATGCGCTCCAGGTACGCGGCGCGGGATGCGGAGCTGCGGTCCGTGATCCGCTGGGTGACCTGTTCGACGACGTGCTGCATTGGCGGCGCCATTGATCGCCTCCGGAAAATTGCGAAATGCGGGGCGACGACGATGGCGCCTCATGACGGCAGTCACACTAACGGGTGTGGCCTGCATTTCACAATCGATACAGCGTGGCCGGGGATCCGGCCACGCTGGGTGCGCGATAACGGGGGCCGTGGCAAGAGTGATGGAGGGGTCACGCGATTCGCGTGGTGTCGGTGAGCTGCAGGCCGTGCCCTAGCAGGCCCCGTCCGCACCCGTTCTGAGCAACGCACTCACGACGGGAACTAGTCGACTCGACGCCGTTGGACGTTCCACACCAGAACTGCGGCCGCGGCAAGGATCACGGCTCCGAGCGCGGTGCTGATGTGCAGCGCGTCGGTCCACGACCGGCGTGCTTGGTCGAGCAGGTCGACGCCCTGCGCCCCGGGCAGCCGGGCGGCCAGCTCGACCGCCGCCCCGATGCCACCGCGCGCGGCTTCGGCGGCATCCGGCGCGACCGAGCCGGGGATCGCCCCGCCCAGCCCGGCACGGTAAACGGCGGTGCTGATGCCGCCCAGCACGGTGACCCCGAGCGCCAGCCCGAGCTCGCCGCAGGTTTCCTGGAGCGCGGTGGCCGAACCGGCGCGCTCCGGTGGCGCCGCGCCGACGATCGCGTCCGTGCTCGAGATCATCACCGGAACCACCCCGATGCGGAGCACGATCATGCCGGTGACCAAGACGGCGAGCGCTGCTGGGCCGTCGGCCTGGGTGAGCACTCCGGTTCCGATGGCCGCGACGACGAGGCCGGTGGTCAGCAGGACCGACGGCCGGAACCGCTGGGCGAAGGTGACGGAGCAGGCGGACAGCGCGATTCCGGCCACAGTGGACGGAAGCAGCCAGAGCGCGGCCTGCAGCGGCGGCAGCGCGAGCACGCCCTGCAAGTGCTGGGCGAGGACGAACGTCGTGCCCGCGGTGGTGAAAACGGTGAGCGTCACCGCGACCAGCGGAGCGGTGAACGCGCGGTTGGCCAGCAATTCAAGGTCGAGCATCGGATTCGGCAGCTGGAACTCCGAGCCGCCGGTTGACGGCGGGCAACCGGTCGGGCCCCGACGGTCCCGTCGATGCCTTCGCGGAGGAAGTCGGCGTGGCCGTTGTGCCGGGCGTACTCGTGGATGAGGTGCAGCATCACCAGCCGCAGCGACACGTCCTTGCCCGACCTTGGCTGCGGTGCCGTCACGTCGAGCGACTCGGCGGCCGCCTCGATCCGGCGCGAGTGCTCGACCTCCGCCTCCCAGGCTTCGAACGCCTCCGACCGCGTGGACGCCGTCGCGTCGTAGGCGGCCTGGAAGTCCCCGTCGTCCGACCACACCAGCGGGATGTCCTCCCGGTTGATCACCCGCCGGAACCAGGTGCGCTCCACCTCGGCCATGTACCGCACCAAGCCGAGCAGCGAGAGCGTCGAAGGCGGCATCGACTGCCGCCGCAACTCGGCATCGGAAAGCCCCTCGCACTTCATGGCCAGCGTCGCCCGGTGGAAGTCGAGGTAGGCCCGCAACATCTCCCGCTCACCACCGACCACCGGCGGATCGATCCGTTCCACGACCAAGTTCTTTCCCTGAACAAACGGCCCCCAGCTTCGCCGACCTGCCTCAACGGGTCGAGCGAATAACGCCGATGTCAACGCGGCCTGGGCGCTGCCCGGGTGGTGGTCGACAACACCGCCTCGCCCGGGGGCGCCGGGAGCTGGTTGGGGTCGCTGTAGGCCCCGATGGGGTTGAAGGGCATGAACGACTGGGCCGGCCTGGGCTCCAGGTACGCCTTCATGAACTGCCGCCAGACCCGGTTCGGGTACACCTCGCCCATCATCGACCCGCTGGACCCCAGCACCGGCTGCGGTTGGCCCTTCTCGTCGCTGGCGCTGACCGACACCGCGACGGCGATCTCCGGCGTGAAGCCCGCCGTCCAGGCCGTCAGGGTCTTGTCTGGAGAACCGCCGAACTGGGCGATGCCGCTGTTCCCCGCGACCGGCCGCCCGGTGCTGAGCCCGCCGAGGGCCGGATCGTTGAGGAGCATCGACGGGTACGACCACCGCATGGATTCCGTGACGTTCCCGGCGATGTCCCTGCTCTCCGTGGGATCGTCGGAGAAGGCGCTCTCCGGCTCGGTCGCGAAGTCGGCCAACTCGTTCCCGTTGCTGTCCAACACCTTCTGCACGAAGTGCGGTTGAGACCGCATGCCGTCGGCCAGCGTCGCGTACCCGCGCGCGATGTCCACCGTGCTCACCGGGTAGTCGCCCATCGCGATGCGGATCCCCACCTCGCCGTCACGCTCCTGCATCGCCGGTTTCCCCCCGGCGGTCGGGGAAATTCCCGCCCGCAGAGCGGCATCGCGCACCTTCCCGGGACCGAACTTCAGGGTCATGTTCAGGAAGGCCGTCTCGACCGACTCCGACATCGCCGCACGGACGCTGCAGGCCAAGAGGCCGGGGCAGGATCCGGTGTTCCGATACGTGGCGCCGTTGATCTCCTGCGGCGATCGTCCATCGTAGACTTCACCAAGGCCGTGCCCCTGCATCAACCCCGCGGCCACGACGAAGGGCTGGATCGTCGTGCCCGGCGGCTGCGCGGCCTTGGCCCAGTCGAAGCCCCCGATCTGGCGGTCACCGCTGTGGTAGGCGCGAACGGCGCCGGTGCCGGGCTCGATCGCCACCAGCGCGGTCCGGAGGTTCTGCGGTTGATTCGCGGTCTCCGCGGCCAGCGCGGACTCGGCCACTCGCTGCGCGTCGCGGTCGATGGTGGTGATGACCGTGTTGCCGTTCTGGTGCAGGTTCTGGGCGCTGAACCCGGCTTGCTCCAGCTCTTGCAGCACCCGTTCCCGGACGTGGAACAGCGGACCGGACATCTCCTCCCCGCGCCACGCGAACCGCTCCCGGGTCTCCGGCATCCGCATCGCGGCCCGCTGCCCGGGGTCGACCATCCCGTTGGACAGCATCTGGTCGGCCACGTAGGTCCAGCGCCAGTTCGCCTGGACCGCGTCCACCCGCGGGTCGTTCTCGTTCGGCTTCTGCACCATGCCCGCCAGCAGCGCCGCTTCGGACGCGTTCAGGTCGCGCGGCAGCTTGCCGAAGTAGGCGTTGGCGGCGGCGTGGACGCCCCAGGCACCGCGCCCGTAGTACGCCGTGTTCAGGTACGCCTTGAAGATCTCGTCCTTGGGCTGTTCGTTGGTCATCTTGAATGCCAGCACGACTTCCTTGAACTTGCGGGCGTAGCTGTGCTCGTCGTCGCCGGTGGCGAGCTTGATGTACTGCTGCGTCAACGTAGAACCACCCCCGGCGCTGCCCGTGATCTGCGCGAACACCGCGCGCACGATGCCGAAGAAGTCGAACCCGCCGTTGGTGTAGAAGGAAGCGTCCTCGGCGGCGAGGGTGGCCTGCCGCATCGGCCCGGAAACCTCCCCCAGGTCCCGGATCATGGTCCGGTTCCCGCTCTCCGGCACGATCCGCATCATCTCGGAACCGTCGGCGTACTTGAGCACGATCGACTGCTGCGTCCCGGCGGCGACCTGCTGCGGATCCGGCACCTCCCAAACCAGGTACCCGACGCCGAAAGCGCCCACCACGGCGAGCCCCAAACCGCCGACGATGGACAAACCGATCCGCCGAACGCGCCGCCAGCGCTTGCCGATCTTGGGAAGAACCACGGTGGGCTCGTCGTGCACGGTCCCCGCCCTTCGAGTCAAGGAGATACCAATGATCAAGACGCGACGAACCGAACCCAGGTTGCTTCAACGGCTCCCGGAAAACGGAAAAGTGTCCCGGAAATTCCGGGTCCGCTGTTGGCGTCGGCGAGGTGCTGGTTGCTGGCCGTGAGCTCGTCGATGCGAGTAATCAGCTCGCGGTGGGTGAGTTGATCGAGCTGGCGTCCGAGTTGCCGGTTCAGGGCTTTGCGGAGCGCGTCGCGCTCCGAGCGCAGGGCCTTGATGTCGGAGCGGGCCAGTTCGAGATCAGTGCGCATGCTGGCCGTGCTGGGCGGGAGTCCTGCCTGTTGGTCTCGGACGGGGTGGGCGGCTTGGCGCTGGCGGGAGCTTCGATGTGCTCACGCACGCCCTAAGACCAGCCAGGTCGACACGCCCGCGTCGCGGGCGACGGCAGCGAAGGTGATCGGCTGCCGGTCGCGTTCCATCCGCTCGACCGCGGCCTGGACTTGCAGGCGCTTGCCCGGCTGTTCCTCAGCCCGCGAACGGTCGGCTACCACCTGTCCAACGCCTATCCCAAGCTGGGCGTCGCCTCCCGCCTCGAACACGCCCGCCTCCCGGGCCTTCCCGAGTGACCAGCGCGATCCGCTGCACGCGGCCTAGACAGCGGCGCAGTCGGCGCTCAGAGATGGCGCGCGGTGACGACGATCACGATGCCGGGTGTGGTTTGCATTTCACAATCGATACAGCTTCTCGGAAACCGGGCCCCGAGCACCCCCTCGGGTGCGGGATCATGGACGGGGGAGTCGAGGAGTGAGGAGCGGGCCCATGCGGATTCGCATGCTCGCCGCGGTGGTCGCCGCGGCCGCGGTGCTGTCGGGCTGCGGGCAGGACGCGCCGGTCGAGCCGAACGCGCTGCCTGCGCCGAAGCCGCCCGCCCCGACCACGGCGGCGCCGACGAGCCAGGCCCCGTCGGCCGGCAATTCGGTCGAACTCGACACCTCGCCGACCATCGCGCGGATCAAGCAGCGGCGCCTGCTGCTGGTCGGCGTGCGGGACGACGCGCCGCAGTTCGCCACCCGGGATCAGGCGGGCGAGTACCGGGGCTTCGACGTCGAGATGGCTCGCGACCTGGCGAAACGCATCGGCCTGGACCCGACGCAGGTGCAGTTCCGGCGGCTGCCGTCGACCCTGCTGCTCGATGGCGTGGCCGCGGGCAACGTGGACGTCCTGTTCGGCGGGACCGCCGACAACCCGCAGCTGGCCGAGGTCGGGCCGTACGTGATCACCGGCAGCGAACGCTACCTGGTGGTCAAGTCCGATGACCGTAAGCTGGCAGGGGAGTTGCAGCGGATGCTCGACGAGGCTGTCGCGGACGGCAGTTGGCAACGCGCCTACGACGCGACCCTCGGCGCTGCGGGGATCCAGGCCCGGCCAGGCTCGTGACAGGCGATCCCGAATTGCGCTGACCACCACGACGCGACCGGGTCCGGGGGCGAGGCCCCGGACCCGCCTGCTCTCCGAGAAAAGCACGTGCCGATTCGTCGGCAGATGAGCAGACTCGTATCCAGACCTCGCGCTCGTTCACGGGCACGGCCGACGAAGGCCGTGCCCGCGGTCGAGCGCGACCCGACTTCTGTGAGGTGCGCCCAACCATGATCGACTCCGCGAGCGCTACGACCGCGGATTCCGACCGCGGCTCCACGCCACCGCGAGCCTCCGTGCTCATCGCGGTGCTGGTCGCCTCGGCCTTCGTGATGATCCTCAACGAGACGATCCTGAGCGTCGCCCTGCGCGACCTCACCGTCGACCTCGAGGTCACCACGACGACCGTGCAGTGGCTGACCAGCGGCTTCCTGCTGACGATGGCCGTGATCATCCCCACCACGGGCTTCCTGCTCGAGCGCTTCACGCCGCGCCAGGTGTTCCTGGCCGCGCTGACGCTGTTCAGCGTGGGCACGCTGCTCAGCGCGCTCGCTCCGGGCTTCGCGGTCCTGCTGGTCGGGCGCGTCGTGCAGGCGTGCGGCACAGCGGTGATGATCCCGCTGCTGATGACCTCGGTGATGCGCCTCGTGCCGGCGGAGAAGCGCGGCGCGACGATGGGCACGATCAGCATCGTCATCGCCGTCGCCCCGGCGGTGGGGCCGACGATCGGCGGCGCGGTGCTGGCCTCGCTGGGCTGGCGCTGGATGTTCTGGATCGTGCTGCCGCTGGCGGTGCTCGCGCTGGTCATGGGCGCGGTCTGGATGCGGTTGGACACCGAAACGCGGTCGGTGCCGCTGGACCTGCTCTCGGTGCTGCTGTCGGCTATCGGCTTCGGCGGCGTCCTCTACGGCCTGTCCTCCATCGGGGAGTCCGGCGGCGAGCCGCACCTGGTGGCGCCGTGGATTCCGATCGCGGTCGGCGTCGTTTCGCTCGCGGTGTTCGCGGCGCGCCAGATCCGCCTGCAGCGCGACGACCGGGCCCTGCTCGACCTGCGCCCGTTCACCAGTCGCGCGTTCTTGGTGGCCCTGATCCTGAGCATCCTGCTGTTCATCTGCCTGCTGGGTGCCGGGGCGATCCTGTTGCCGATGTACCTGCAGGCCGTCCTGCACACCAGCCCCTTCGTCAGCGGGCTGGCCGTGCTCCCCGGCGGGCTGGTCCTCGGCTTGCTCGGGCGGCCGGTGGGACGGCTGTTCGACCGCGTGGGTGCCCGGCCGCTGGTGATCCCCGGCGCGCTGGCCATGGCGGTGGCGCTGTGCCTGTTCGCCATCCTCGGGCCGGGTTCGCCGGTGGTCGCGGTCGTCGGCATCCACGTCGTGCTCATGGCCGGGCTCGGGCTGATGATGACTCCGCTGATGACCGAGTCCCTCAGCGTGCTGCCCGATCACCTCTACTCCCACGGCAGCGCGATCCTGGCCACGCTCCAGCAGGTCGCGGGCGCGTTCGGCATCGCGGTGTTCATCACCGTGGCCTCCGTGTCGACCACCGACCCGTCGGGTGCGCCCGACGCGGTGGGCCTGCGCACCGCGTTCATCGTCGCCGCCTGCATCGGTGTGCTGGCGTTCATCGCGTCGCTGTTCCTCAGCGGCGCGCAGAAGCCGGCTCCGGTGGAATCGGTGGAGGCTGAACACGAGGAGTTGCGGAACGAGAGCCGAGCGGTGTCCAAGCCGTAAGGGGTTCCGCCTCGGGATGACAGTTGTCGTGCCCGGTCGGGGCCGACGGTGACCTCGAGGCGGGCGGCTTGGGCGCAGGCGCGTAGTTGCGCGTGCATGGTTTCCCGACTGC
>NZ_JBFAKG010000007.1:132388-162594 GCF_040655595.1 Saccharopolyspora sp. NPDC050389 | reverse complement strand
TCCTTTTTGAGCGCTGTGCTCCGGAAGATCTTGTGTGTGCGCCCGTGGTTTCAGACCTGGGGCAGCGCGCCCTCATCGGCCCGGCCCCCCCCCCCCCCCACGGCTCTGCGCTCACAGTTTCAGCGCGACCGGATCGCCGTTGGAATGGCGGCGTCGAGCAGGGCCTCCGCGGCCGCCCTCGCGTATCGACCGCAACTCGCGTCGTTGAGCACCATCGAACGGCTGGCGGCGCCGTCGGCGAGGATCGCGAGTTGTTCGACCAGGATCACGGGTTCGGTGACGCCTAGCGCGCTCACCAGCTCGGCCAACAGGTCGGTCAGCCGTCGTTTCTGCTCGGCCGCGTACTGGTGGACGGGGCTCTGCGGATCCGGGAACTCGGCCGCCGCGTCGACGAAGGGGCAGCCCCGGATCGGGCCGTCACCCTCATCCGGCACCGAGAACAGCGCTAGGAGCCGTTCTCGGGGCGAAAGATCCTCGCGCTCCAGCACTGCTTCCATCGTGCGTCCGGACTCGACGAGGTGCCGGAGATAGCCGACGACCAGCTCGTCCTTGGTGGGGAAGTGCGCGTACAAGGTGCGCTTGGAGACCGGGGCGACGCTCGCCACCTGTTCCATGCCCGTCGCGATGATTCCCTGCGTTTCGAAGAGCGCGGTGGCCGCGGCGATGATGCGTTCGCGCCCGCCACGGCCTCGGCGACGCTGGACGGTCTGTCGCTCACTCACCCGCAAAGTGTACACGGCCGTGTACTTAACGCGGGTCCGCGTGATAGCCTCGGGCGCGTTATGTAAACGGTTCAGTTTATATAACGCGGTCTCAATCGAGGAGGACAGGCGCCATGATCAGGAACTACTCGCCCGACCACGCCGAGGAGCTGATCCGCGGCCGGCGAGCCGTCCGTTCCTTCCGGCCGGACGCGGTCCCGGACGAGACGATGCGCGCCATCTTTTCCCTGGCAGGCGCGGCTCCGTCGAACTCCAACACTCAGCCCTGGAGCGTCGAAGTGGTCAGCGGGGCGGCGCGCGACCGGCTGAGCGAAGCACTGCTGACGGCGCACGCGCAGCAACGCTTTTCCGTGGACTTCCCCTACCGGGAAGATCTCTACGGCGAGGTACATCGGCGGCGCCGCAAGGACTTCGGCGAAGCGATGTACGGAGCGCTCGGCATCGGTCGCGACGACCGGGAAGCGCGCGACGCCTACAACGCGGAGAGCTTGCGGTTCTACGGTGCACCACATGTCGCGTTGGTGTTCGCACCGTCCAATGCGGACGCGCGGATGGCCGCGGACGTCGGCATGTACGGGCAGACGCTGCTCCTGGCGATGACGGCGTACGGGATCGCCAGCTGCCCGCAGGGTTTGCTGGGCTTCTACGGAGATGCGATTCGCGAGTCACTGGAAATCCAGGACGGCAAGGTGCTTTTCGGCGTCTCCTTCGGATACGCCCTCGACTCCGCTCCGGTGAACCACATCGCGGTCGGCCGCGCGGAACTCGGCGAGACGACGAGGTTCCGCGCGTAGCCGCCGGCCGGATCAGGTGGCGGTGCGCCGGGCTTCGGCGAGGCGCTGCAGGCCGTCCAGCTGCCACTCCAGGTGCTGTTCGGAGGACACCACGTCGGCCAGGCAGTCCGGTTCGCCGAGCCACCGGATGTAGTGCGGGTACTTGCCTTCCGCCCTGATTCGCTCCATGTAGGGGTGTGCCGCCTCGGCGAGCTGGGCATCGGACACCAGCCCGGTCCGTTCCCGCATCGCGCGTTCTTCCAGCAGTGCGAGCCCGGACTTCAGGGCTTGTCCGAGCACCGTGTTGACGAAGCTGATGCGTGTCGCGGCGTCCAGGTCCAGCTCGTCGACGGCGGCGAGGGCCGCGTCGTAGAGGCGCAGCGCGTTCGGTCCCAGCGGCGGCCGGCTGAACGACATCCGCGCGAACCAGGGGTGCCGCTGCACCGCTGCCCATGCGGAGCGGCCCATTTCGCGCAGGCAGGCCCGCCAGTCGCCGGGCGGCGGGACGGTGATCTCGCCGTAGGCCTCGTCGACCATCAGGTCCGTCAGGCCGTCCTTGCTGCCGACGTAGCGGTACAGCGCCATCGGGCTGCGCGTGCCGAGGCGGCTCGCGATCGCCCGCATCGTGATCTCGCCGGTCGGGCTTTCGTCGGCGAGCGCGATCGCCGCGGCGACGATCCGCTCCCGGCTGAGCTGTTTGGTGGCCGGCGGGGGCGGCGGCTCGTCGAACCAGACCAGGCCGCCCGGAGGTTTCGCAGAAGTCATTTGCCTCGGATACTAACCCGCGTGTACAACGTACATTGTGAATGTACAACGTACACAAGCTGAGGTGCTGATCGTCGGCGGCGGACTCGTCGGGCTGACGACGGCGTTGTTGCTGCGCCACCGCGGCGTGGACGTGACGCTCGTCGAGAAGCGAGCGACGACCTCGCCGCAACCCAAGGCGCGCCGTTTCCACGTGCGCAGCCTGGAGATCTTCCGAGAACTGGGGCTTGCCGAGACCGTCCACGAGGCCGCGCGAGGACTTGCCGACCACGACTGCATGGCCGGCGGGCGGACCCTGGCGGAAGCCGAGCAGTTGCCGCCGTGGCGGCCGACCGGGCCGGGCGAGTCGATGGACGTCAGTCCGGAGCTGCCCTGCCTGGTGGCGCAGAACGTGCTTGAGCCGGTGCTGCGCCAGGCGGCCCAGGACGCGGGCGCGGACGTCCGGTTCTCGACTGCCCTCACGTCATTCGAGCAGGACGCCGATGGGGTGGTCGCGGAGCTCGCGGGCTCCCGGCTGCGCGCGGCGTACCTGGTCGCCGCCGACGGGGCTCACAGCCCGGTGCGCTCGGCGCTGGGCATCGGCCGCTCCGGGCGTGGCGCCGTCGGCGACGACAACGTGAACGTCTACTTCCGCGCCGATCTCGCGGATGTCGTGCGTGGCCGGGAGTTCAACATCTGCCAGATCCAACACCCCGACGCGCCCGGTGGGCTGGCCTCGGTGGACGGTCGGCTGCATTGGGTGTTCATGACTCCGGGCGGCGAGGTCGATCGCGACTGGCCGGCCCTGCTGCGCACGGCGCTCGGCGTGCCCGCTCCGGACCTCGAAGTCATGAGCGTGCTGCCCTGGCGGCCCGAGATGCTCGTAGCCGACCGCTACTCGTCGGGGCGGGTGCACCTGGCCGGAGACGCCGCGCACGTCATGCCGCCGTACGCCGCGGTCGGTGCCAACACCGGCATCGCCGACGCGCACAACCTCGGCTGGAAGCTCGCCGCGGTGCTGTCCGGAGCCGCGGCGCCGGCGCTGCTGGACAGCTACGACGCCGAGCGCCGCCCGGCGGGCTGGTTCGCCGCGGACCAGTCGAGCAGGCGCGCACCGGACCTGACGGCCGCTCCCGATCCGACGCTGGCGCATCCGTTCGTGCTGGCGGCGGGCGGATTCCAGTACCCGGCCGGGGCGATCTCCGGCGGACCGGGAGAGGGCGGCGAGGCCGAACCGATCACCGAGTTCGCGCCGGCCGGGCGGGTCGGCACCCGGATCCCGCACCGCTGGCTGGACACCGCCCACGCCAAATCCACTGTGGACATCGCCGGCCCCGGATGGGCGCTGGCCGTGGCCGGCGATCCGCAGCGCTGGCAGCCCAACGGGCTCCCGGTCCACCGGCTCGACGTCGACTTCCTGCGCGAGGGTGAGGGGCTTCTGCTCCGCCCCGACGACGTGGTCGCCTGGCGCGGCACCGATCCCACCGCGCCCGCGAACGTCCTGGAAAAACTGCTCCGCGCCTGACAAAGCGAAGGGCACCTTCGACCGGCGCGGTCGAAGGTGCCCTCCAGTGCGGCGCTCAGTCGCCGGCCGTGGCTTCCGCCAGCGGCTTGGCGGCCGGAGCGATCTGCCTGGTCTTCTTGGTCCGGCGGTTGCGCCGATCCAGGTATGTGGCGAACCACGTGAGCAGCAGGCACATCGAGATGTAGATCGCCGCCACCACCAGGCTGACCGGGATGATCGGCCGGTCCAGCGTGGGGATGCCGCCGAGGTAGCGGGCGTAGTACAGCAGCTCCTGGTAGGTGATCAGGAAGCCGAGCGCGCTGTCCTTGAGCAGCACCACGAGCTGGCTGATGATCGCGGGCAGCATCATCCGAACCGCCTGCGGCAGCACCACGCTCCGCATGACCTGGTTCTTGCGCATGCCGATCGAGTACGCGGCCTCGCTCTGGCCCTTCGGGAGCGCGGCGACGCCGGCCCGGAACACCTCGGCCAGCACCGAGCCGTTGTAGAGCGTCAGGCCGAGCACGACCGACCAGTACTGGCCGAAGTTCACGCCCAGCCCCGGCGCCGCGTAGTACAGGAAGAAGATCAGGATGACCAGCGGGATCGCGCGGAAGACCTCCACGATCGCCGTGCACGGCACCCGGATCCAGGTGTGGTCGGAGAGCCGGCCGAGCGCGAACACCGCGCCGAACGCCAGCGCGAGCACGGCGCCCATGAGGAACGCGCGGACGGTGTTCCACAGCGCCCCGAACAGTTCCAGCTGGATCTGCTCGTAGAGCAGCCATTCCCACTTGCTCGCGTCGAACTGCCCCGTCTGGTAGAAGCGGAGCACCACGTAGCCGAGCAGGGCCAGCACCACGACGGCGCTGACGACGCTGATGAGCCGGTTGCGCACGCGGGCGCGCGGGCCGGGGGTGTCGAACAGGACGCTGCTCATCGGGCCACGCTCCAACGTTTCTCGAAGCTGCGCTGGACCAGGGTCAGCGGGATGACCAGGATCAGGAAGCCGACGGCGATCCAGATGAAGGCGTTCAGCGTCGGCTCACCCTGCTCGTTGAGGAACGGGATGACCGAGCCGACCTCGGCCACGCTGAACCCGGCCGCGACGGTCGTGTTCTTCAGCAGCGCGATCAGCACACTGACCAGCGGCGGAACCACGGCGCGGAAGGCCTGGGGAAGGATCACGTTGGTCAGCGACTGGGCGAACCCGAGCCCGATGGAGCGCGCCGCCTCGGCCTGCCCGACCGGCACCGTGTTGATCCCCGCCCGCAACACCTCGCAGACGAACGCGGAGGTGTAGATCGTCAGCGCGATCACCGCGGCGGTGAAGAACGGGAACTGGATCAGCTCCAGCTTGGGATAGGCGAAGACGAGGAAGAAGAAGACCAGCGTCAGCGGTGTGTTGCGGAGCAAGGTCACGTAGCCGGTGCCGACGGCCCGCAACGCGGGGATGGGGCTGACCCGCAGCGTTGCCAGGATCGTGCCCAGCACCAGCGAGCCCGCGGCCGCCAGCAGGAAGAGCTCGATCGTCCGCAGGAAACCCCTGGCGAGGACGTCGCCGTACTCCACCAAGATGTCGATCAATGAGTACTCCTGAAGTAATCGGATGCCCAGGGCGCGATCCGGCCCTGGGCATCCGATGACGGGATCAGTAGCGGTCCACCTTGGGCGGTTCGGCGGACGAGCCGGACTTGCCGAGGGTGGCGTCGTAGACGCGCTTCCACTCGCCGTTGGTCGCGGCCTGCTCCAGGATGTCGTTGATCTTGTTGCGCAGCGCGCTGTCGTCGTGCGCCAGGCCGACGCCGTAGGGCTCCTCGGAGAACGGCTTGCCGACGACCTTCAGCTTGTCCGGGTCCTGAGCGGCGTAGCCCTTGAGGATCGCGTCATCCGTGGTGACCGCGTCGATCTGGCGGTCGAGCAGCTGCTGCACGCACTCCGAGTAGCGCTGGAACTCGACGATGTTCTGCGGCTCGGTGAGCTGGTCCTGCTTGACCCGCTGGATCGGCGTCGACCCGGTCGCGGAGCAGACCTTCTTGCCCTTGATCGACTCCTTGCCGGTGATGTCCGTGTTGTCCGCGCGGACCAGCAGGTCCTGCCCGGCCATGAAGTACGGCCCGGCGAAGCTGATCTGCTCCTTGCGCTTGTCGTTGATCGTGTAGGTGCCGACGTAGTAGTCGACCTCACCGGTCGAGATCGCCTGCTCGCGCGCGGTGGACGGGATCGGCTTGTAGTCGATCTGCGTGTTCGGGTCGAACCCGAGCTGTGCGGCGATCAGCCGGGCGACCTCGATGTCGAAACCGGAGTACTGGTTGGTGACCGGGTCGCGGAATCCGAGGCCCGGCTGGTCCTCCTTGACGCCGATCGTGACGCGGCCCTTCTGCTTCATCCGGTCGAACGTCGGAGAGCCCTGGACCTGCACGTTCTGGGCGACGTTCTGCTGGACCTGCGGTTCGCCGCCGCCGCCGGGGCCGCCTTCGCGTCCACAACCGGTCAGGGCCAGCGCCAGCGACGCCGCCAGCACCGTCACCAGCCGCAATTTCTTGGCTCGCATTTCGTGTCGCTGCCTCTCTGTGGGTCAGTGGGTGAGGATCTTGCCGAGGAAGTCCTTGGCGCGGTCGCTCTTCGGCGCGCCGAAGAACGCCTCCGGCTTCGCGTCCTCGACCACCTCGCCGTCGGCCATGAAGAGCACGCGGTGCGCGGCGCGGCGCGCGAAACCCATCTCGTGGGTGACGACCACCATCGTCATGCCCTCGGCCGCGAGGCCGGTCATGACCTCCAGGACCTCGTTGACCATTTCCGGGTCCAGCGCCGAGGTCGGCTCGTCGAACAGCATCACCTTCGGCTTCATCGCCAGCGCGCGGGCGATGGCGGCGCGCTGTTGCTGCCCACCGGAGAGCTGCGCCGGGTACTTGTCGGCCTGGTTGGTGATGCCGACGCGCTCCAGCAGCTCCATCGCGGTTTCCCGGGCGGCGTCCTTGGCCTGCTTGCGGACCTTGACCGGACCCAGCGTGACGTTCTCCAGGATCGTCTTGTGGGCGAAGAGGTTGAACTGCTGGAAAACCATGCCGACGTCGGCGCGCAGTTCGGCCAGGGCACGGCCCTCGGCGGGCAGCGGAACGCCGTCGATCTCGATGCGGCCGGAGTTGATCGGTTCCAGTCGGTTGATCGCGCGGCACAGCGTCGACTTGCCCGAGCCCGACGGCCCGAGCACGACGACGACCTGCCCTCGAGGAACCTCGAGATCGATCGCCCGCAGCACGTGCAAGGAACCGAAGTACTTGTCGACCGCGGACATCCGAATCATCGGGGCGTCCGTGGAAGCTGCGGCCATTCGTTCTCCTGAACGCATCGAAATTGGATTCGTTGGCCGAAACTTAAGCCTCTGCTGGGGGATAGTCCAGACAGAACGGGCCAGGCCAGGTTGCAACTCGGTTACGCTCCGGAGTCGCCACACGTGGTGGGTACCTCACTTGCAGTAACCGCATCCGGGCGGCCGGGGCGGCCGGGCGGATGAATCCGCGATCTGACCAGGAGCTACCGTGGAACGGTGAGCACGAGGACCTACGAGATCCGAACCTTCGGCTGCCAGATGAACGTGCACGACTCCGAGCGGCTCGCCGGCATGCTGGAGGACGCTGGATACGTGCGCGCGGATTCCGATGCGGCTGACGTGGTCGTGTTCAACACCTGCGCGGTTCGCGAGAACGCCGACAACCGCCTCTACGGCACTCTCGGTCACATGCGCCCGGCCAAGGATCGCAACCCGGACATGCAGATCGCCGTCGGCGGTTGCCTGGCGCAGAAGGACCGCGACACGATCGTCAAGCGGGCCCCGTGGGTGGACGTCGTGTTCGGCACGCACAACCTCGGCTCGCTGCCGACCCTGCTGGAACGCGCCCGGCACAACCACGAGGCCGAGGTCGAGATCCTCGAGTCGCTGGACGTCTTCCCGTCCACGCTGCCCGCGCGCCGCGAGTCGGCCTACTCGGGCTGGGTGTCGGTGTCGGTCGGCTGCAACAACACCTGCACGTTCTGCATCGTGCCCGCGCTGCGCGGCAAGGAGAAGGACCGCCGCCCCGGCGAGATCCTCGCCGAGGTGCAGGCGCTGGTGTCCGAAGGCGTGCTCGAAGTGACGCTGCTGGGCCAGAACGTCAACGCCTACGGCGTCGAGTTCGGCGACCGCTTCGCGTTCGGCAAGCTGCTGCGCTCCTGCGGGGAGATCGAGGGACTCGAGCGGGTCCGATTCACCTCGCCGCACCCGCGCGACTTCACCGACGACGTGATCGAGGCGATGGCCGAGACGCCGAACGTGTGCCCGCAGCTGCACATGCCGCTGCAGTCCGGTTCGGACCGGGTCCTCAAGGCGATGCGCCGCTCCTACCGCTCCGAGCGGTACCTGAACATCGTGCGGAACGTGCGCCAGGCGATGCCGGACGCCGCGATCACCACCGACATCATCGTGGGCTTCCCCGGCGAGACCGAGGAGGACTTCGAGCAGACGCTGGAGGTCGTGCGGCAGGCGCGGTTCTCCAGCGCGTTCACCTTCCAGTACTCGAAGCGGCCGGGCACGCCCGCCGCCGACATGCCCGACCAGCTGCCGAAGGAGGTCGTGCAGCAGCGCTACGACCGGCTGATCGAGCTGCAGAACGAGATCTCCTGGGAGGAGAACAAGAAGCTGGTCGGCCGCCCGGTGGAACTGCTGGTCGCCGAGGGCGAGGGCCGCAAGGACTCGGAGACCCACCGGCTCTCCGGGCGGGCCCGCGACGGGCGGCTGGTGCACTTCACGCCGACCGGCGCCATCGACGGCGAGGTCCGGCCCGGCGACGTCGTGCACACCACGATCACCCGCGGTGCGCCGCACCACCTGGTCGCGGACGCGGAAATCACCGGACACCGGCGAACCACCGCCGGTGACCACTGGGAGGCGGGCGTGCGGCCCAAGACCTCCGGAGTCAGCCTCGGGCTGCCGTCGTTCGGAACCCCGCCGCCGCAGCCCGCCGAACAGCAGGGATGTGCGTGTTGAGCAAGCCGGAAGGCTCGGACGAGCCGCGCCGCGAGCTGACCAAGTCGGAGCGCGAGGTCCTGCGCCGCATCGACCCCGGCTCGCGCGCGCTCGTGATCGCTTCGGTGATGCTCGTGCTCATCCTGTGCTCGGTGCTGCCGTGGGCCGACGGTGCCGCGGGCTGGCAGGTGCTGATGGGGCAGACAGACCCGGCGCTCAAGATCGGCCTGTTGCCGCGGCTGTTCGCGATCAACTCGACGATCGTCGGGATCGGCTTGGGCGCCCTGGCGCTGATCACCCGGCGTTGGATCGTCGCGTTCCTTGCCGGGCTCGCCGGTGTGGTGGTGACGTTCGAAGGCGTGATCGCGATCTGGTCGCGTCAGACGAGCGGCACGGGGGGCCCGTCGATCGGCCTGTTGCTCGCGGTGGTCTGCATGGCGATTCTGGCGGTCCAGTGGATGCGGATCGTCTGGTCCCGCTCCTGATCCCACTGGTCAGGCACGCCGAGAACTCCTGATTTCAGGCAAAATCGGAGATCGCCTCGCCCAGGTTGGCGCTCCCGGCTTCGGGCAAAATCGGAGTTCCGTCCGACCCGCCGGACGCGGGTTCCCGGCCGGAACCACGATGATCGGCTGATCGCTCGTAGCCTCGGCGGCATGTCACGAGACCTCGCCTGGGACGGCGGCTACAACATCCGCGATCTCGGTGGACTGCCCGCCGCGGCCGGGCGCCGGATCCGCCGGGGCGCGGTCGTGCGCTCCGCGAGCCCGGCGTTCCTGACCGAAGACGGTTGGGCGCAGCTGTGGGAGCACGGCGTCCGCACCATCATCGACCTGACCGACGACGGCGAGTCGTTGCCCGAGACGGCGGCGAGACCGCCGGGGCTGAACAGCCTCAAGATGCCGCTGAACCCGGTGCACGACACCGGGTTCTGGGGAATCTGGGGCAACCGGCTGCACGGCACACCGCTGTACTACCGGCCGTTCCTGGACCGCTTCCCGGACCGTACCGCCAAGGTCGTCAGCGCGATCGCGCACGCCGAACCCGGCGGAGTGCTCGTGCATTGCACTGCCGGCCGCGATCGCACCGGGATCATCGCGCTGGTGCTGCTCGCGTTCGCCGGTGTGGCGGCCGACGACATCGTCGCCGACCACCAGCTCAGCCACGACCGGCTGAGACCGATGTTCGACCGGCTCGGCAAGCCCGACCAAGAACCGTTCATCGACGAAGCGCTCGCCGAGCACGGCGCGACCAAGCACGAAGTCCTGCACTCGACGCTCGACGCCTTCGACGCCGAGCAGCACCTGCGCAGCGGCGGCTGCGCCGACGCCGACCTCGCCGCCCTCCGGGCGAGGCTGCTCGCGCCGCCCGCCTGACGGCGCGAGCGAAACGCCTACCGGCTGGCGATCGCCTGCTCCGCAGCCTCCAGCCACTCGCGCCACTGCGCGGCCTGCGCCTCCGCCTGCTTCGCGCGGCGGTCGTCGCCCGCCGTGCGGGCCTTCTCGGCCTGCGCCTCGAACTGCTCCACGCGGTCGCGGAACTGGTCGACGCGGGCCTGCGCCTCCGGGTCCGTGCGCCGCCACTGCGCGTCGGCGGCCGACCGCACCCGGTCGGCGACCGTGCGCAGCTTGCCTTCCAGGTCCCGCATCCGTTCCCGCGGCACCTTGCCGATCTCGTCCCACCGCTCCTGGATCCGCTGCAGGTGGGCCTGCGCGGTCTTGAGGTCGGCGGAGGGGTCGATCTGGTCGGCCTCGACGAGCAGCTCTTCCTTCAGCTTGGCGTTCGCGGCGAATTCGGCGTCGCGCTCGGAGAACGCCTCCGAGCGGCGGCTGAAGAACCGGTCCTGCGCTGCGCGGAAGCGCTGCCACAGCGCTTCGTCGCTGTCCTTCGGGGCGCGGCCGGCGGCCTTCCAGTCCGCCATCAGCTGCTTGTAGCGGTTGGCGGTTTCGCCCCAGTCGGTGGACTCGGTCAGCGATTCGGCTTCCTCGACCAGGTCCTGCTTGTGCGCCTTGGACGCCGCGCGCTGCCGGTCGAGCTCGGCGAAGTGCGAGCCCCGGCGGCGGCTGAAGGCGTCCCGCGCCTTGGAGAACCGGCGCCACAACTGCTCGTCGGTCTTGCGGTCGACGCCGCGGATTTTCTTCCACTCGTCGAGGATTTGGCGCAGCCGGTCGCCGGCGTTCTTCCAGTGCGTGGATTCGGTGGCGATCTCCTCGGCCTCGACGACCAGCGCTTCCTTGCGCGCGATCGCGTCCGCCCGGGCGCGTTCCTTCTCGTGCTTCGCGCCTTCGACGGCTTCCTCGGCCCGCACCACCAGGTGCTCGATCCGGGTGGCCAACGCCGTCAGGTCGCCGATCACGGCGGCCTCGGCCAGCGACTCGTGCAGGTGCTTCGCGCTGGTCAGGGTGTGCTTCGGTTCGCCGGCGTGGGTGCCCAGCCGGGTTTCCAGCAATTCGACCTCGGTGAGCAGGTCGTCGAACTTGCGCGCGTAGAGGGCCAGGCCCTCGGCGGCATCACCGGCTTGCCAGGAACCGATCGCGCGCTCACCGTCGGGGGTGCGGACGTACACCGTGCCGTCGGCGTCCACTCGCCCCCATTTGGCGGGGTCTGCGGAAGCGGTCGGTACCGCGGGCGCAGCCGTGGGTGACCCGGTGGTGCTGGTGGTCGAGTCCGCGGCCGCCTTGTTGGCGACTGCCTCGGGGGTCGTGTCCTGGTGCGTCATGGCCGGCTTCCTCCTTGCGTGCCCGCTCCGATGCCCGTGACCGGCACGGGCGCCCCGCATCGGCGGGGCCCAGCAAGCGTCGACCCGAACCGTTCGGTGGTCCGGCCTCCGCTGGCGCATTCAAACAGGTCAGGGCGCGAACCGGTACTCCGTCGCGGAATCGGTTCGCCGATGGATCGGCGCGCACCGCGACGTGGTGACGGGACCGGACCTGTGACCTGCACGGGTTCATTGTCATCAGGCACCTGCTCGGTCGCAGCGGGCAGGGGTGGGGAAACCCGCGTCGTCTCCTGCCGCCGGTTGCGACTCCCTGCTCCAGCCAACTCGCCCGTGACCTCTACCGTGCACAGGTGTGATCACCCGTGTCGCTGTGGTGCCTTACCCGCCGTTGCTGGTTCCCGAACTGACCGTGCGGGCCGACCCGGAAACCGCTCGTCTGCGGGGCGCCTGTCTGCGCGCCGTGTCCAGTCTGACTGAATCTGCCGCCGAATGGGTGGCCCTTGGCGTAGATCAGTCGGGACCGGTGGTGCTCGAGCCGGACACGGCGGGCACGTTCGTGGGCTTTGGCGTCGACGTCCAGGTGACTCTCGGCGGCGCCGGCACCCCGGACCCGCGGCTACCGCTACCTGCGCTGATCGCCGGACTCCTGCGCGAGCAAGCGGGAGCGCGGGCGGTCACGACGCATCTGCTGGCACCGGACACACCGGCCGAGGATTGCCGGCGGCTCGGCGCGGAGCTGGCTGCCGACGATGTCGGTCTTCTGGTGCTCGCCGACGGAACCAACCGCTCCGACGAGCGTTCGCCGTACCCGCCGGACGAGCGGGCCAAGCCGGTCGACGAACAGATCCGCGCCGCGCTGGCCGACGTCGACACGGCGGCGCTGCTCGCGTTGGAGCCGGAGTCGTGCGCGGAGCTGGGCGTCATTGGCCGAGCCGCACTGCAGGTCCTGCCCGGCGTCGTAGCGGCCACCGGCGGAACCTGGCGCGGCGAACTGCTGTACTCGGCCACCCCGCACGGCGTCACCTACCACGTGGCGACCTGGACCCGCACGGTCTGAACCGGTCGGTGTCTCCGCTGGTCACGAACCGTGAGTGCTTTGGGGTGCCATAGCGCCCCAAAACACTCACGGCCTCTGGCCGGTAGAAACACCGGGCCGAGGCCGGGCGGACCGCTGTGCGGCAGGCGCAGAACGCGCTTCTAAGGTCGAGGGGTGCAGTCCCTTTCGCATCTGGTGGCGATCGTCGGTCCCACCGCCACCGGCAAGTCGGACCTCGGCATCGAGCTCGCCGCGGCGTTCGACGGCGAGGTGATCAACGCCGACGCCATGCAGCTCTACCGCGGAATGGACATCGGCACGGCCAAGCTGTCCCAGGCGGAGCGCCGCAGCATCCCGCACCACCTGCTGGACGTCCTGGACGTCACCGAGACCGCCTCCGTGGCGGCCTACCAGGAGCAGGCGCGCAGCGCCGTCGAAGACGTCCTCGCCCGCGGCCGGACGCCGGTGCTGGTGGGCGGCTCCGGCCTCTACGTGCAGGCGGTCGTCGACGATCTGTCCTTCCCCGGCACGGATGCCCAGGTGCGGGACAAGTACGAGCAGGAGCTGGCGCGGGTCGGCCCGGACGAGCTGCACCGACGGCTGCGGGAACTCGACCCGGCGGCGGCGGAAGCCATCCTGGCCAGCAACGGTCGCCGCATCGTCCGGGCGCTGGAGGTCATCGAGATCACCGGCCGGCCTTTCTCGGCGAACCTGCCCAAGCCCGGGCCGCCCCGCTACGGCGCGGTGCTGATCGGCCTGGACCGCCCGGTCGAGGCCCTGGACGACCGTGTCGACCAGCGGGTCACCAGCATGTTCGACGCCGGGCTGGTCGACGAAGTCCGACGGCTGGAGCGGCTCGGTCTCCGGCGGGGCCGCACCGCCGGCCGCGCGCTCGGCTACCAGCAGGTGCTCGCCGAATTCGACGGAGCGGGCGACATGGCCGCCGCCGCGGCCGAGACCGCGAAGCTCACCCGCCGCTTCGTCCGGCGGCAGCGCTCCTGGTTCCGCCGGGACGCGCGGATCCAGTGGTTCGACGCCGCCATCCCGACGCTGGCAGCCGACGTCCGCGCGCTGCTGACCGAGGGGCCGACCGCGAACGCGGCTGAGCGTCAAGAGCCATCCGGGCGAACGTAGACTGGCGTCGTGCGTTCCTCTCAGGGCCCCGAGTTCATCAAGGGCCACGGCACCCAGAACGACTTTGTCATCCTGCCCGACGCGGACGGCGCGCTGAGCCTCACCGACGAGCGGGTGCAAGCGCTCTGCGACCCGCACCGCGGGCTGGGCGCGGACGGTGTCCTGCGGGTGATCCGCGCCGGTGCGCTGGAGGACGCCCCGGCCGACGTGCCGGCCGACGTGTGGTTCATGGACTACCGCAACGCCGACGGCTCGATCGCCGAGATGTGCGGCAACGGCGTGCGGGTGTTCGCCCGCTACCTCGTCGACGCCGGGCTGGCCGCCCCCGGTGAGCTGCCGGTGGGCA
The DNA here is from genome assembly GCF_040655595.1 of Saccharopolyspora sp. NPDC050389. Taxonomy (NCBI): domain Bacteria; kingdom Bacillati; phylum Actinomycetota; class Actinomycetes; order Pseudonocardiales; family Pseudonocardiaceae; genus Saccharopolyspora; species Saccharopolyspora sp. NPDC050389. The sequence continues at coordinate 148,611 of NZ_JBFAKG010000007.1, read as the reverse complement.
CGCGTGCGGGCGTTCGACCGGTCTGGACCCACGACGACGGCCGGGTCACGGTCGACATGGGCCCGGCCAAGGTCTTCGGCGAGTCCACCACCAGCGCCTCCGGCCACTCCTTCGCGGGAGTCGCCGTGGACGTCGGCAATCCGCACCTGGCCTGCGTGAGCGATGTGCACCTCGCCGCGCTGGACCTGACGACCGCGCCGCCGCACGACCACCACCTCTTCCCGAACGGCGTGAACGTCGAGTTCGTCCGGCCGCTCGAGGGCGACCACGTCCAGATGCGCGTGCACGAGCGCGGAGTCGGCGAAACCCGCTCCTGCGGCACCGGCACGGTCGCCGCCACGGTCGCGGCCCTGCGCGCGGTCGGCGCGGAAACCGGGCGCCGCGTGGTCCACGTCCTGGGCGGTACCGTCGAAGTGGAGGTCACCGTGACGACCTCCACGCTCACCGGCCCCGCCGTGCTGGTGGCCCGCGGAAACCTCGATCCCACCTGGTGGCGACAGCCGTAGGTGGGCGTCATAACAGTGCAAACGGGTAATGGCGGGCGCGACACGTGAAAATCGGTCGCGGACCGTGGGACAATGGTTTCGATATGAAAAATTCTTTGACCTGGTCCGCCGAGCCCGACCGCGACGCGGTCGAACCCGACGAATACGACCCCATCCTCACTGCGGAGCCGTCCACGGGCGAGATGGAGCGCGCAGACCGTGCGTCGCTGCGGCGGATCGCCGGGCTGTCCACCGAGCTCGCGGACATCACCGAGGTCGAGTACCGCCAGCTCCGCCTGGAACGCGTGGTGCTGGTCGGCGTCTGGACCGACGGCGACGCCGCGCACGCCGACGCGTCGCTGGACGAGCTGGCCAGGCTCGCCGAAACCGCCGGCTCGCAGGTGCTGGAAGGCATCATCCAGCGCCGCGACCGCCCGGACCCCGGCACCTACGTCGGCTCCGGCAAGGTCCGCGAGCTGCGCGACATCGTCGTCGCCACCGGCGCGGACACCGTCATCTGCGACGGCGAGCTCTCGCCCGGCCAGCTGCGGCAGCTGGAGGAGAAGCTCAAGGTCAAGGTGGTCGACCGGACCGCCCTGATCCTGGACATCTTCGCCCAGCACGCCCGGTCCAAGGAGGGCAAGGCGCAGGTCGAGCTCGCCCAGCTGCAGTACTTCCTGCCGCGCCTGCGCGGTTGGGGTGAGGCGATGTCCCGGCAGGCCGGTGGCCGGGCCGGGGCGAACGGCGGCGTCGGCACCCGTGGTCCCGGTGAGACCAAGCTGGAGACCGACCGACGGCGCATCCACAAGCGCATCAGCAAGCTCCGCAAGGAGCTCGCCGCGATGCGCACGGTGCGCGGCACCAAGCGCGGCCGGCGCGAATCCAACGAGGTCGCCAGCGTCGCCATCGCCGGCTACACCAACGCCGGGAAGTCCAGCCTGCTCAACGCGTTGACGGGCGCCGGGGTTCTGGTGGAGGACGCGTTGTTCGCCACCCTGGACCCGACAACCCGCAGGGCCAACACGCCGGACGGCCGCGACTACACGCTGACCGACACGGTCGGTTTCGTCCGGCACCTGCCGCACCAGCTGGTCGAGGCGTTCCGCTCGACCCTCGAAGAGGTCGGCGGCGCGGACCTGCTGGTGCACGTCGTGGACGGCTCCGAGGCGACGCCGCACGAACAGGTCGCCGCGGTGCGCGAGGTGCTGAACGAGATCTCCGAGGACCACGAGACGGCGATGCCGCCGGAACTGCTGGTCGTCAACAAGATCGACTCGGTCGACGCCACTCGGATGGCTGAGCTGCGGCGGCTGTTGCCCGACGCGGTGTTCGTCTCCGCGCGCAGCGGCAAGGGCATCGAGAAGCTGCGCGAGGCCATCGCCGACCGGCTGCCCCGGCCCGATGTCTTCGTCGACGCGCTGGTGCCCTACACCCGCGGCGAACTCGTGGCGCGGGTGCACGCGGAAGGCGAATTGGTCGACGAGGAGCACACCCCGGACGGCACCAGGGTCCGCGCGAAGGTCCGGCCAGACCTGGCCAGCGCGCTCCAGCCGTTCGCGGGAATCGGGTGAGCACTGCCGGTGCGGGCGGTGCGGCTGCGGCCGCGCTGCTGCTGGCGGTGGCGTCGGGCGTGATCCCGGCGGCCGCTGCGGAGCAGCCGCTCGCACCGGCCGAAAAATGCCGTGTCGAGGACAAGCGCCTCGCCGAGCTGTCTGGGCTCGCGTCGGACGGTTCCGCCTGGTACGCCATCAGCGATGGCGGCAGCTCGCTACGAGTGTTCGTGCTCGACCCGGCCGACTGCTCGGTCCGCGGGGTCCGGACGGCCTCGAACGATCCGTACGACGTCGAAGACCTCGCGCTGGGACGCGACGGATCGCTTTGGCTGGCCGACACCGGGGACAACCGCCGTCGCCGCGACGGCATCGCATTGCACGTGATGCCGCCGGGCGGCGGCACAACGCTGTACCGCCTCGTTTATCCGGACGGGCCGCACGATGCGGAAGCCCTGCTGCTCGACCGGGCCGGTGTGCCGCACATCGTCACAAAGGAACCGCTCGGTGCGGCCGGGATCTACCGCCCGGGCGCTCCCTTGACGGCGGACCACACCGTGCCCCTGGAGCGGGTCGGCTCGATCTCGCTGCGCTCCACCCAAACCCCGGGCGGCCCGGTGCGCGGCGCGTTCGGTTCAGTGCTGGTGACGGGTGGGGCGGTGAACCAAGACGGCACGCTCGTCGCCATCCGCACCTACACCGAGGCGTACGTGTACAACGCGCCGGACGGCGACCTGGTCGCGGCGTTCCAGCGCGAACCACTGCGCATCCCGCTGCCGAACGAGCAGCAGGGCGAGGCGATCGCTTGGGAACCGGATGGCGGCTTGCTGTCCGCATCCGAAGGAAATCAGCCGGTCCGCCGCATCCCGGGAGTCGCGGTTGCCGCGCGAACGCCCGGTGCGCAGGACGAAGACGCCGGATCGGCTCCGCCGCCACCGGGCGGTGACGCGGACCAGGCCCAGCCGCCGGCGAACCCGGTCGGCACCGGGATGTCCACGGGTCAAGCCCTGCTGCTCGCGGCCGCGCTGGCCGGGTTGCTCATCTTCGTGACCCGTCGGCTGCGCCGCCGAACCCGCTAGAACCGCCGACCCGAGCCGCCTTCGCGGGTGTTTCCGCTGTTCGCACGATGGCTGCCGACGCGCACTCGCCATCGCCTCCGCGGATTCCCGGCTCGGCACGAGTCGGGAATCCCGTCGGAAAGCCTCCGGCCGGAACCGGCCGCCTGAAGCTCAGAGTCGTCGCAGCACCGCGACGACCTTGCCCAGGATCGCCGCGTCATCGCCGAGGATCGGCTCGTACGCCGGGTTGTGCGGCAGCAGCCACACGTGGTCGTCGGTTCGCTTGAACGTCTTCACGGTCGCTTCGCCGTCGATCATCGCGGCCACGACGTCGCCGTTCTCCGCGTCGGGCTGCTGGCGCACGGTCACCCAGTCGCCGTCGGTGATGGCGAGGTCCACCATCGAGTCGCCGACGACCTTGAGCAGGAAGAGCGTGCCGTCGCCGACGATCTCCTTCGGCAGCGGGAAGACGTCCTCGATGGATTCCTCGGCCAGGATCGGGCCGCCGGCCGCGATCCGGCCCACCACCGGCACGTACGCGGCCTTGACCTGCCCGGCCAGCTCCGGGGAGTCGGGCTCGCCGCCGACGAGCACGCCGACGGTGCGTGGTCGGTGCGGATCTCGGCGCAGGTAACCCTTTCGCTCCAGCACTCGGAGCTGGTACGCCACCGACGACGTCGAGGTGAGCCCGACGGCGTCGCCGATCTCGCGGACGCTTGGCGGATACCCGTGCTCGCGCATCCACTTCCGAATGGCCTCCAGCACCTTCAGCTGGCGGTCGCTGAGCTCGTCGGTCCCACTGGGCTGTTCGGGCAGGGTGTGCACGTCGGCCCGGGAGTCGTCCTTGACGTCCTGTACGTGGCCCTTGATCGAGCCGGTCGCATTCCTCGCCACCGCTGCCTCCTGTCCGTGTGAACTGCGGTGCTGATCGCGGGGGGAGTTCGGTCCGCCCGATTTCCACAGTAGACGCGAGAAACCCAGAGATCAAACACCTGTTCGAGTTAACTTTGGGCCTCAAGTCTCGCCTTGTGGCGTGCTCGTGGTACACAATCGCACGCAGGTTCGATCGAACATTTATTCGATCATGGTTTCAGGTGCGGGAGGCGTCATGACCACGTTCATCGATGCGGCGAGGCGGGCGCGTCCTGTCGACCGGGAGGTCGCCGACCGGCGGCGGCTGGGCGAGTCGGTCGCGGTGCCGCGGCCGCGCCGCGGCATCCGGCGGGCGCCCGGTCGCGTCGTCTTCCACGCGCCGGGTGCGCGTACCGAGGAGTCGGTCGCAGCGTGCGACCGGGCTCGCCGGAGCGGCGAGTGGATCTGGCTGACCTCGGTGGCGATCTTCACTTTCCTCATTGTCATGCTGGTGGGGCTCTTCGGGCTCGGCGACGCGCCGGTGGCGGGCGGCAACGCGGTCGTCGAAGTGCACGCCGGGGACACGTTGTGGGGGATCGCGGGCCGGGTGGCGCCGGACAGCGACCCGCGCGCCGTGGTCGCGAAGATCGTCGAGCTCAACGGGCTGGACGAGGTCGCCGTGGAAAGTGGTCGCCTGCTGCTGGTCCCGCTCGGCGATTGATCGGCGCCCGGTCGGCGCTGGGGGCGGTGCCGGCCGGTGATTGACCGACTGCCGGCCGCTGTTGGACGGGCGTCGGTGTCGCGTCGAGCGGCGGCGGCCCGGTGTCCGGCGGCTCGGTGTCCGGCGGCTCGGGATCGGTGGTTTCGGTGGCGGCCAGCGGGTTTCCGCGGCCGGTGTCGATCGGCGTCGGCCGGCCGCGCCGCGAGGGCGTGTCGAGTTTGCGTCGCGGTACGCCGCGGATTAGAGTCGACCACAACATCTAGTAGTTACGTCCGTGTATTTAGTCCACGGGTTGGGCTTGTAGGGTGTTCGAGCGCCCACGGACGGTGAGTTGGTCGATGGTCGCCGAGGGGTGGTCGCGGCCAAACTGGGGAAGGGGGTGAGGGCCGGTGCGGTGCCCGTTCTGTCGCGGCGAGGACTCCCGGGTCGTCGATTCGCGCGAGGTCGAGGAAGGCCAGGCGATCCGGCGCAGGCGATCGTGCTCGACGTGCGGTCGGCGGTTTACGACCATCGAGGAGCTGGTGCTTTCGGTGGTCAAGCGTTCCGGCGTCACCGAACCCTTCAGCCGCGAGAAGGTGGTCCGCGGCGTGCGGCGCGCCTGCCAGGGGCGCCCGGTCGAAGAGGACGCGCTGCAGCAGCTCGCGCACCAGGTGGAGGACACGGTCCGGTCTCTCGGAGTGTCCGAGTTGCCCAGCCACGAGGTGGGGCTGGCGATCCTCGGGCCGCTACGGGAGCTGGACGAGGTCGCCTACCTGCGCTTCGCGAGCGTGTACCGGGCGTATTCCTCGGTGGAGGATTTCGAGAAGGAGATCGCCGACCTCCGCGCGGCGCGGCGTGCCGCGCAGGCCGGCGCGGAGCAGAACGCGGAGAGCGGCCGTGAGTAAGCCGCGTCGGCGCACGCCCCGTCGCGGGGGCGGAAACGCAAAACGTCAGTCGGCGGCCCAGGGTGGGGCGCCGCTGAGGATCGAGTCACGACCGAACCGGACGGGGAGCCCGGACGGGGCCGACGAAGCACGACGAGCGAGTGACAGGCGAGCGATGAAGAAGGAAGAGGGTCAGGTCATGACAGAGACCGTCGGTAGCCCGGCCGGCGCATCGGGGGAGTCGGCAACAGGTGCCCGCGAGGGCATCCGGGTGCAGCGCGTCTACACCACTGAGGGGGTGCACCCCTACGACGAGGTCAAGTGGGAGCGCCGCGATGTGGTGATGACCAACTGGCGGGACGGGTCGGTCAACTTCGAACAGCGCGGGGTCGAGTTCCCCGACTTCTGGTCGCTGAACGCCGTCAACATCGTCACCAGCAAGTACTTCCGCGGCGCGGTGGGCAGCGACGAGCGGGAGAGCAGCCTCCGGCAGCTCATCGACCGCGTCGTGCTGACCTACGTCGCGGCGGGCGTGGAGCACGGCTACTTCGCGACCGACGCCGACGCCGAGATCTTCGAGCACGAGCTCACCTGGATGCTCATGCACCAGGTGTTCAGCTTCAACTCGCCGGTGTGGTTCAACGTCGGCACCAACTCCCGGCAGCAGGTGTCGGCCTGCTTCATCCTGTCGGTCGACGACACGATGGAGTCGATCCTCGACTGGTACAAGGAAGAGGGCCTGATCTTCAAGGGCGGTTCCGGCGCCGGCCTGAACCTGTCCCGCATCCGCTCCTCGCGGGAGCTGCTGTCCTCCGGCGGCACCGCGTCCGGCCCGGTGTCGTTCATGCGCGGCGCGGACGCGTCCGCGGGCACCATCAAGTCCGGCGGTGCGACCCGCCGCGCGGCGAAGATGGTGGTGCTGGATGTCGACCACCCGGACATCGAGGAGTTCATCGAGACCAAGTCGCGCGAGGAGCACAAGATCCGCGCGCTGCGCGACGCCGGTTTCGACATGGACCTCGGCGGCGCGGACTCCAACTCGGTGCAGTACCAGAACGCCAACAACTCGGTGCGCGTCTCCGACGAGTTCATGCGTTCGGTCGAGAGCGACGGCCGGTTCGGCCTGCGGGCCCGGATGACCGGCGAGGTGCTGGACACGGTGCAGGCCCGCGACCTGTTCCACAAGATGGCGAAGGCCGCCTGGGACTGCGCGGACCCGGGCATCCAGTACGACGACACGATCAACGACTGGCACACCTCGCCGGAGACGGGCCGGATCACCGCGTCCAACCCGTGCTCGGAGTACATGCACCTGGACAACTCCAGCTGCAACCTGGCCTCGCTGAACCTGCTGAAGTTCCTGCGCGATGACCTGACCTTCGACGCCGATCTGTTCGAGAAGGCCGTCGAGTTCGTCATCACCGCGATGGACATCTCGATCTCGTTCGCGGACTTCCCGACCGAGGCGATCGGCGACACCACCCGCAAGTTCCGGCAGCTGGGCATCGGCTACGCCAACCTGGGCGCGCTGCTGATGGCGACCGGCCACGCCTACGACTCCGACGGCGGCCGCGCGCTGGCGGCGGCGATCACCTCGCTGATGACCGGCACCGCCTACAAGCGGTCGGCGGAGCTGGCCGGCGTGGTCGGCCCGTACGAGGGTTACGCCCGCAACACCGACGCCCACCAGCGCGTGATGCGCAAGCACGCGGCGGCCAACGACCTGGTCCGCACCTACCACCGCAACGACGCCGCCGTGCACAAGCTGGCGACGAAGGTGTGGCAGGAGGGCCTGGAGATCGGTGCCCGCAACGGCTGGCGCAACGCGCAGGCCTCCGTGCTGGCCCCGACCGGGACCATCGGCCTGATGATGGACTGCGACACCACCGGCATCGAGCCGGACCTGGCACTGGTCAAGTTCAAGAAGCTGGTCGGCGGCGGCTCGATGCAGATCGTCAACCAGACGGTGCCGCGCGCGCTGCAGGCGCTGGGCTACCAGGACGAGCAGATCGAGGCCATCGTCGAGTACATCGCCGAGCACGGCCACGTGGTCGACGCGCCCGGCCTGCGGCAGGAGCACTACGAGGTCTTCGACTGCGCGATGGGCGAGCGCTCGATCGCGCCGATGGGCCACGTGCGGATGATGGCCGCGGTGCAGCCGTTCATCTCGGGTGCAATCTCCAAGACGGTGAACATGCCGGAGTCGGCGACCGTCGAAGAGGTCGAGCAGCTCTACTTCGAGGGCTGGAAGCTGGGCCTGAAGGCGCTGGCGATCTACCGCGACAACTGCAAGGTCGGCCAGCCGCTGTCGGCGGGCAAGGGTGACAAGGGCGAGTCGGAGAAGGCGGTCGAGAAGCAGATCGAGTACCGCCCGGTCCGCAAGCGCCTGCCGAAGAAGCGCCCGAGCCAGACGGTGTCGTTCACCGTCGGCGGCGCCGAGGGCTACTTGCACGCCGGTTCGTACCCGGACGACGGGCTGGGCGAGATCTTCGTCAAGCTCGGCAAGCAGGGGTCGACGCTGGCCGGTGTCATGGACGCCTTCTCGATGTCGATCTCGGTGGGTCTGCAGTACGGCATCCCGCTGGAGTTCTACGTCTCGAAGTTCCAGAACCTGCGCTTCGAGCCGGCCGGGATGACCGATGACCCGGACATCCGGATGGCCAGCAGTGTGCTGGACTACCTGTTCCGCCGGCTCGCGCTGGACTACCTGCCCTACGAGAAGCGGGCCCAGCTGGGCGTCTTCACCGTTGACGAGCGAGAGGCGCAGGTCAACGGCACCGATGTGGTGCCGGCCGGGCAGGACGCGGACGTCGAGCTGGACACGATGCGTTCCACTGTGGACTACTCGAAGAAGGCCGACGAGGAGCAGCGGGCGGGCAGCTCGACGGAACTGCTGGAGCTGCGCCTCGGCAAGGCCGCGGATGCGCCGCTGTGCATGACCTGCGGCACCAAGATGCGGCCGTCGGGCTCCTGCTACCTCTGCGAGGGCTGCGGTTCGACCTCCGGCTGCAGCTGACAGCGAGCGGAGATGCGGCACTGATTTCTCGGTAGTGGTGCCGTTTTGAAGAGTTCGGAGGGTGACCCGACATCAGGTCGGGCCACCCTCCGAACTTGTTTATCGGCTTGGCGCAAGACAGGTCAGTCGAGACTGTCTCGAGTCTCGACTGCGGGGGAGAAGCGCACCTTCTTGATCAGCCTCGGCCTGCCGCGGCGGCCGAGCTCAACGCGCCCTGCAGTGCGCCGAGGCACATCTCTCGCAGTTCGACGCGGGAGAACGCCTCGTTCGCCAGCCATTCCACGCAGATCGCGCGGACGAACACCAGCCACGCGTTCAGCGCGGCCGATGCGACCTCGCGGCTCAGGCCGTCGAGTTCGGACGAGTTGAGTATGCGCTGCCGGAGTTGCCCCATCTCGTCGGCGATGATCGCCTGGATCACCGGGTCGCCCGACAACGTCCGGTTCGCGGCCAGCACGGTCTGCCGGTTCGCGACGAAGTAGTCGATGTGCGCGTCCAGCCCCGCCGACACCTGTTCGGCCATCGGCCAGGCGGGATCGACCTCCGCCACCTCCAGTAGTTCGTCGGCCGCGCTCTGGTAGATCGCGGCGAACAGGTCACGCTTGCTCGCGAAGTAGCGGTACAGGTTGGCCCGGGAAATCCCGGCCAACTCCGCTACCTCCTCCATCAGCACGTCGTCGTATGGCCGCGTCGCGAACAGTTGCGCGCCGATTTCGAGCAGCTCGCCGCGACGCTGGTCCGGTGGCAGTCGCCGTCGTGCTCCCATGCCGGAAACACTAGTTGACGCGTGTCTCGTACGGGTCGTACGCTCTCCTCGTTAATAGACGCGTGTCTAGTAAGGCGAAGGAGCGGGGATCGTCGCCGTGACCGGTACCGAGATAGCGAGCCGCAGGGCGAAGGCGATCGCCGCCCCGGACGACGTCCGATCGCGCGCTTCGCTGCGAAACCCTGACTACCAGGACGCGTTCGTCGTCGACACCGGTGACGAGGCTCCGCAGGACGCCGAACGCTGGATCCGGGACGTGTTCGAATCAGCCCCAGCGCCCGTGCGTGCCTTCCTCCGCATCGGCTGGTCGATGTTCGGTGCGCAACTCGGCCCGGCGAAGTCCACCGCGCACGTGCTGGGCTGGCAGATCGGAGAGAACCGCTCGGACTGGATTCGCCTGGAAGTGTTCTGGAAGGTCGGACTGCGGGCCAACCTGGTGCTGCGCGCGCAATCGTCCTCGGTCGTGCTGGCGACCTTCGTCGAGCACCAGCGCCGGGCCGCTCGAATCCTCTGGCCAGCACTAATTCCCGTCCACCGCCTCACTCTTCGCTACCTGCTCTCTCGCGCCGCGCGCTGTCATCCATAGGCCTGGCGGCGCGGGCTAAGCTGGGCGCGTGCCGTGACTGGCGTTCGGGTGGAGCAACACCGGGGAACGGTCCGGGTCGGCTGGTCGTCGGCTCGCAGCCGCGCGCCTGGGTGTCATCGGAGGTTCGACGCCCGAGGAGCGAACGTGGCCGAAACCCTTGGTGTTCCTTTGATGTCCGGCGCCGGGCCGGCTCGGGAGATCATGGCCCGTGCGGGCGAGGGCGCAGCGCGGTTCGAGAAGCAGACGGGCGAAAAGCCTTGCCTGGCGACCATTCTGGTCGGCGACGACCCGACATCCGCCACTTGTGTGCGGATGAAGCGGAATCGGTGCGCGCAGCTCGGCATCGAGTCGCGTCACGTTCCGCTTCCGGCGTCTACCGCGACGGAAACGCTGGTCAATGCGATCGGCGCGCTGGCCGATGATCCCGCTGTGCATGGGATTCTGCTCTAGCACCCGGTTCCCGGGCACATCGACGAGCGCGCGGCGTTCGACGCCATCCCGGTCGGCAAGGACGTCGACGGGTCGGCTCGTCATCCGGTGTGGCGTTCGATGAGGCCCGCACCCGGGCGGGGCTGATCACATCCCTTCCGGGAGGAGTGGGTCCGATGACGATCGCGCTGCTGATGGAGCACGACGCCGCCTTCCGGCAGGTGGGGACTTTCTGACGCACCCGCGTTTCAGCGAAGGTGCCCGTACCGCCGGTTCAGGTCCTCGGCCGCTTCCGGGTCCTCCTCGCCGTCGGTGTAGCCGGATGCCCACGGCACCGCGCAGGGCGAATTGTGGTCGGGGTCCGGGCAGATGACGCGGGTGAGTTCGTCCCGGATCGTGTCCATCTGCGGGCGTGAGGCGATCAGGCCGACCCGGATCTCGTGAATGCGACGGGATCCGGGGTCGGCTTCGGGGTTCGCGAACCGCCATTGCTGGGGGAGGTCCGAGTAGAACTCGGTGGGCGGCATGGACGCCGTCTTCTCCTGCCTGGCGACGGTGAGTTGGTACGGCACTGCACGGCCGTCCAGCAATCGGGTCCATCCCTCGGTGAGTCGCGTGAGGTCTTCTTCGGTCGCGTAGCAGCCGATCTGGATTTCGAAGAGGCGTTCAGGCGACACGGGTTCTCCAGATCGGCAGCGGGCGACGATCTCCACGTTTACCGGAAACGAACCGGTTTGCCGACCGGATCAGCGCCACCGACGACGAGCCTCCGCTCAGGCGCCGATTTCGGCGAGGACTTCGCTGAGGCGGTCCATCGAATCGTTGATGCCGTGCTCCATGCCGCTGGCCAGCGCGGCGTCCCGCGCTTCCACCGACGGGAACACCGAGTTGGTCCGGATTCGGGTGCGCCCGTCGAGATCCTCGAACGTCGTGGTTTCCAGGCAGACCTGGCCGGGTGCGCCTTCGAACTCGAAGGTCTGGATGATCTGCTCGTCCTTCGAAACGCCGTGGAAGACGCCGCGGAACCCGTACTCGGTGCCGTCGCTGTCGCTGTGCACGTAGCGGTAGCTGCCGCCCGGACGCACGTCGTACTCGTCGATGCGCATCTCGACTTCGCGCGGGCCCAGCCAGCGGACGACTAGCTCGGGTTCGGTCGATGCGCGGAACACCAGCGCGGGCGGTGCGTCGAAGTCGCGCACGATCTCGATGAACGGGGTGCCGGGCTGGGCCGTGATGGTGGTCGGGTTCTCGCTCATTTCTCCTGCTCCTTCAGCTCATCTAGCACGGCGTCGAGTCGGCGGTACTGCCGCTCTGCCGCCAGTCGGTAGGTGTCGATCCAGGCCGTCAGGTCTTCCAACGCCGACGGGTTGAGGTGGCACGGGCGGCGTTGCCCGTCTCGGCTGCGGGTGATCAGGCCTGCCGCCTCGAGAACCTGGATGTGCCGCGAAACGGCCTGCTTGGTGATCGAGAACGGCTCGGCGAGTTCGTTCACCGTTGCCTCGCCCTGCGACAGGCGTGCGATCAACGCCCGGCGCACCGGATCACCAAGCGCGACGAATGCGCGGTCCAGTTGTTTGTCGTGCTCAGTCATCATATTCAAACCATCGCTTTATCAACTGACTTGTTGACTATTGCAGCCGAGTCGGCCGCCGTCAAGTGGCAGCTCGGCCCTGTTCGCGGGTGTCGCGTGGCAGGGCGTCGTTGTGGCCTCGCGGGCGTGCCTAATATCAATATCGGTATTGTTATTGGTTTTTGTTGGCGGATTGAGGCGAGATGTTCACGGCGGAGAGTCGCCGGCGTGGGCGGGAGCTGCTGCTCCGGCGAGCTCGCGAGGACGGGCGGATAACCGTGCCGCGATCACCGGTTCGTCCGCGCGAGATGCCGAGGATCGCTGGTCGGACGTCGATCTCTTCTTCGGTGTGGCGGACGGCAATGCCGTCGCGGACGTGCTCGGCGACTGGAGCGCGTTCGTCTACCGCGAGCTTGGCGCCGTGCGTCCCTTCGATCTCCAGGCGGGGTCGGCGATCTATCGCGCCTTCCTGTTGTCGGACCTGCTGGAGATAGATCTCGGGTTCGCGCCTGCAGCTGATTTTCGGCCGCTCGGCGACGGCGAATTCCGCGTCGTACTCGGCGAAGATGCGCAGCGAGGGCGGTGCCCGCGGATGCGGGGCATTTGATCGGCTTGGCCTGGCACCACGTCCTGCACGCCCGGACGTCCATCGAGCGCGGCGCGGCTTGGCGGGCGGAGCACTGGATCGGCGGCGTTCGTGATCAGGTCTTGGTGCTGGCCGCATCCGGCTCGGCCTTCCCGCTGCGCACGCAAAGGACGCGGATGGTCTGCCTGCTGAGTTCCTCGGATCGCTTCGTGAAGCGCTCGTAACCGATCTCGGTGCGGACGAACTCGCTCGCGCGCTTCGGGCGGCGACTCGCGCATTGCTCCGCGAGCTGTGTGAGGCCGATGTCGCAGCCGCGCTGGAGGTGCCGTTGTGCGAGCTCGAGGGTCTCTCTTGGCCGATATTGGACAGTGCGTTCCAAAAATTGCTAGAGTCATCGCATGGCACGACCGAGGCTGTTCGACGAGGAGCGGGCGCTGGAAGCGGCGATGCGCACCTTCTGGGCAAACGGTTACGAGGCCACCTCCACGCAGGACCTGTGCGAGGCGACCGGCCTCGGACGCAGCAGCATCTACAACACCTTCAGCAGCAAGCACGACCTGTTCATGCGCGCGCTTACCCGCTACATCAACACGACCTCGGCCGTTCAGCTCGCGATCCTGGAAGATCCGGGGCGATCCGAGGTGGATCGCATCCGCGCGCTGCTCGCCACGATTGTCGACACCGAGCTGGAAAACCGCCGCGACGGGCGCAGTTTTGGTTGCCTGACGGTCAATTCCACCGTGGAGCTCGCCGGGCGTGATCCGGAGGCCGCGAAGGTGCTGGATCGCGACAGTGAGGTGCGGCTGGCCGGCCTGCGGGCAGTGATCGAGGCGGGGCAGCGGGATGGCGGCATCGCGTCCGCCCGCGATGCCGATTCGCTGGCCCGCTTCGTCAACGCGGTGATCGGCGGCATGCGGATCGCCGGGCAGGCCGGCGCCGGCCGGGCTGTCCTGGAATCCATCGCCGAAACCGCCATGGACGCCTTGGTTCGCTGAAATCCCGGTTCGTCCACTGTGGGTCTTTTTGTGCCCAAATTTTGAACTGATCAATCTAAAACATGGAGAACGCCATGCCACGCGCCGTCTACATACTCGCCCTCGGCATCTTCGCCATGGTGACCAGCGAATTCGTGGTCGCCGGGCTGATGCCGCAGATGGCCGAGGGGCTTTCGGCCACCATCCCGCAGATCGGCTACCTCATCACGGCCTTCGCGGCGGCGATGGCCTTCGGCGGGCCGTTCCTGACCGTCGCGCTGCTGAAGGTGCGCCCGAAGCCGGCGCTGCTGGCCCTGTTCGCGATCTTCCTCGCCGGCAACCTGCTGGCGGCCACCGCCACCGGCTACACCCTCATGCTGGTGGCCCGCATCGTGACCGGCGTGGCATCGCAGGCGTTCTTCGGGATCGCGATCTCGCTCTGCGTGCAGCTGACCCGCCCGGAGGTGCGCGGCCGAGCCATCGCGGTCGTGATGAACGGCCTGATGCTGGGCACCTTGCTGGGCATGCCGCTGTCCACATTGGTCGGTGAGCGGTTCGGCTGGCGGACGGCGTTCTGGGCCATCGCCATGCTCGCCGTCATCGCCGCGCTGTGCACCGCGTTCGGCGTGCCGCGGCTGGGGCGAGCCGACGGCGAAGGCAACTTCCGGCAGGAACTCGTCGCGTTCCGCAAGCCCAAGCTGTGGCTGGTGCTGACCACGAGCACGCTCATCATCGGCGCGACCTTCGCCGCCTTCAGCTACTTCAACCCGATCCTCACCCAGGTCACCGGTTTCAGCACCGGCACCGTCCCGCTGCTGCTCGTCGCCTACGGCGCCGCCACGGTGGTCGGCAACACGATCGTCGGGCGCCTCGCCGACCGGTACACGATCCCGGTCCTGCTCTGCGGGCTGATCCTGAACGCGGGCTTCCTCATCGGATTCGCGCTGCTGGCCCACGTCAGCGTGCCCGCGGTCGTCTTCATGCTCGGCATCGGCCTGGTCGGCGTCACCATGAACCCGGCGATGATCACCCGAGTGCAGCGCACCGGCAACGCCCGGCCGCTGGTCAACACGGTGCACTCGTCCTTCATCACGCTCGGCGTGATCATCGGGTCCTGGATCGGCGGGCTGGCCATCGACGGGTTCGGCCTGCGAGCCCCGCTCTGGCTGGGCGCGGCCCTGGCGGCGATCGGCATCGTCACGCTCCTGCCCGACCTCACCCGTCGCCGGAGGCCGGCAGTTCACCCGACCGTGGAGCCGAGTCTCGCGCGCTAGACTTCGCGGCGTGATGACACCCGTTCATGCTGCTGTGGTCGGTTAGTTCCGGGCTGCTGCCCCACCGGCCGATTGACGTGCCCGCGCCCGCTTTTCGCTGCTGGCCGGGATATTCGGCGACTCCGCTGTTTTTCGCCGGGTGCCGGGGCGCAAACCGTCCACTTCTCACCTTTCGCAGGTCCCTGACCTGCGCTCGGCCGCATCAGCAGGAGCGGTTCATGAATTCTTCCCGAAGCGGTGCTGCGCGCCCGCAGCACGTCGTGTCCGAAAGCGGTGTTCTTCGCTGGCTTTCGGCGAATGGTTCCCGGCCACCGGAGCGGATCGCCGACGCGGACGACCGGATGTCCGCGAACGAGGCGTACCGGTTGCTGTCGCGCGGAACAGGTCTGCTGTGGCACGGCGACTTCCACAACGCGCGCCAATTGCTCAGCGCCGTGTCGCGCCGCCTCCAGCGGAATCGGCGAAGCGGCTCGTCCGCTGCCGAGTCGTTCCGGCTGCATCGACAGCAGCAGGCGCGCCGAGCACGCGCGCTGGCACTGGTTCTGGTGCGACTCGATCCCGGCCACGCGTTGCACCTGCGGCGTGCGCCGGATGTCCGGTCGGCGTGCCAGGAGGCCTACGGACCGGCGGACACGCAGTACGTGGTCCCGCTGCGGGAGTTGCTCGGCGTGATCGGGGCGAACGAATGGCGCCGGAAGGGCATTCCGATCCCGGCACTCGGCGCGCGAATCCACCCGCACTACGGCGTTTTCGCACCCACCCGAAGCGAGTACGTGGACCTGGTCGCCGAGAGCCCGATGCCCCCGGCGAAACTCGCCTTCGACATCGGCACCGGGACCGGCGTGCTGGCCGCAGTGCTCGCCCGCCGCGGCGTCGAACGCGTCGTGGCCACGGACAGCTCGGCGCGGGCGATCCGGTGCGCCGAGGACAACGCGGGGCGGCTGAGCCTCACCGGACGGATCGAGCCGGTGCAGACCGATCTGTTCCCGCCAGGGCGTGCGGAACTGGTCGTGTGCAACCCGCCGTGGTTGCCCGCGAAACCCCATTCGCTGCTCGACCACGCCGTTTACGACCCGGGAAGTCGGATGCTCCGGGAATTCCTGGCCGGGTTGCCGGCGCATCTGCAACCGGGCGGTGAGGCCTGGCTGATCCTGTCGGATCTCGCCGAACGCCTCGGACTGCGCACCCGCGCCGAATTGCTCGCCGCCATCAGCGAGGCGGGGCTCCGCGTCGTCGCGAGATCGGAAGCCCGGCCGAGCCATCCGAAGGCCGGGGATCCAACCGACCCGTTGCATGCCGCCCGAGCCGCCGAAGTCACAACGTTGTGGCGGCTCGCGCCGGTTGGGAACGACACCATCCGGACGTAGCTCGCGGCAGTCGGCTGAGGCGGTGCGAGCATGTCAGGAGGCTCGGCGCGGCTCTGAGCTGGTTGTTCGTGCGATGGCGGGAGGAACGAGGTTCCGGCGTGGGTGCCGCGGCACCCACGCCGGGCG